>JBAUUA010000743.1:0-1516 GCA_049582465.1 Bradyrhizobium sp.
CGCCAAAGGCGCCGATCGCGCGGGCCGACCCCTTCAGCGTATGCGCCAGCGCTCCGGCGTCGGCGGGCAGGCGCGCGAGCGCCTCGACCAGACGCACCGCCTGCGCCGAGAACATCGCCAGCACCTCGCGCTCGAGACCGGCATCGCCCAGCGTCATGCGCTGCAGATGCTCGAAATCGATCGGACCGTCATCGGGGGCGAGCGGCGGCGATGGCATCCAGGTAATCCGTTCCACATGAAGCGGCATGGCAATAACCCAACTCTCCCCGCCGGCCCGGTATGGGGACGAAGTTTTGGCCAGCCAACCACGGGAATGGTTAACGGAACGTTTCGCAACCACGCCGCAAGTTCGCCTTGTTTCCGGCGAACAGTTGCCTCAATCGTCCAACCGAAAAGAAAATTTTGTGGAACCGTAAGACCTTACGGCGCTGAGCTGTTAACGATGATTAAGGATGATTAAGATTGTATTAATCGGGACCATTTCTTTCACGCCGCCTAGCCAATAGGATGTTCCGCCAGAGGCAGCGGACAGGCCGGCCCGGGGGGCTCGCGCTTCGCGACCAGCGCAGGATATGACACCGGCTTGAAGCTTTGGCGTGGGGACAATCGCGCAAGACTTTTCCGGGTGCGTAAATAGTAGAACGAGGGCTCAGACTGAACATGGCGAACAATCCCAAAAAGGTCAAAGACCCCACCGAAGTCGCGCTTTCTGCCATCCAGGAAGCCTTGAACATCGGCGAGACGTCCGGGACTGACGACGGGAGAAGTTCGATCCGCGGCGACGCGGAGAATTCGTCTTCGACATCGCCTTACGGCGAAGCCACGTTCGACGTCCGCCCAAGCACCGACCGCCCGGTCTTCGAGCCGATCGAGGAGCCGCGCGCGCCGCGCCGCGCCGCCAATGACGACCGCGAAACCATCGGACAGATCCTCCAGGCGCTTCAGAAGGGCCGCCCTGCCCGCAGCGTTTACACGCTCGCCACGGTGTTCGGCGGCATCTGGGTTCTCGGCTGCGCGCTTCTGACCGTGAGCTTCCTGCCCTCGCTGCACGCGGCGATGGGACAGAGCGGCGGGGTGCTGGTGCTGGGCGGCCTTGCGGCGCTGTTTTTCGCACCGGTGCTGCTGTTTTATTTCCTCGCAAGCCTGGCCTGGCGTGGCCAGGAAATGCGCATGATCGCGCAGTCGATGGCGCAGGTCGCGATCCGCTTTTCGGAGCCCGAGGGCGCCACCAGCGACTCCATGGTCACCGTCGGTCAGGCGATCCGCCGCGAAGTCGCAGCCATGGGCGACGGCGTCGAACGCGCGATTGCGCGCGCCGGCGAACTCGAAACGCTGGTGGCCAACGAAGTCTCCGCGCTCGAGCGCGCCTACAGCGACAACGAAGTGCGCATCCGCGCTCTGCTGCAGGACATCGCCCATCAGCGCGACAATCTGGTCGGCCAGGCCGAGCAGGTTCGCAGCGCCATTTCCGGCGTGCAGATCGACCTGCGCCACGACATCGCGCTGATCTCGGACG
>JBAUUA010000744.1:0-4660 GCA_049582465.1 Bradyrhizobium sp.
ATCCTTGATCGACCCACCGGGATTAAGAAATTCGGCCTTGCCGTAGATCTCGCAGCCTGTGGCCTCCGACGCCATTCGCAGCCTGATCAATGGCGTATTGCCGATGGAGTCCAAAAATCCCGTTCGCAAACCGTTCATCGCCTGCCCACCTTCGCGCTTCCGCAACTTTAGGCTGTTCAGTGGACAATTCCGTTCTCTAGTTCATGCGATATAGGCAACGACTTTGGCGTCCGGCCCGCCCAATCGGCAATTTTATTCCCGAGCCGTGTTTCGTTTCCGCTTGTGGGCGCATTTCGGACGTGCCGTGATGTCCGGCTCGAGTCCGGAAATGCGCACCAAAGCGGACATCCGTCGACCGTTCTGGATTTATGAGTTCACGCCCGAACCCAACTCACACTACCCCGCCCGCGCCGGCACGCGCGTGATCCTGGCGCCGAGCGCATTGAGCCGCTCGTCGATCCGCTCGTAGCCGCGTTCGATCTGGTCGGCGTTGTTGATGGTGCTGGTGCCCTTGGCGCAGACGGCGGCGAGCAGCATCGCCATGCCGGCGCGGATGTCGGGCGAGGTCATCAGCGCGCCGCGCAGCCGGCTGGGGCCTGACACGATCGCCCGGTGCGGGTCGCACAGCACGATGCGCGCGCCCATGGCGATCAGCTTGTCGACGAAGAACATCCGCGACTCGAACATCTTCTCGAACATCAGGATCACGCCATCGCACTGGGTCGCGGTCACGATCGCGATCGACATCAGGTCGGCGGGAAACGCCGGCCACGGCTGGTCCTCGAGCTTCGGCACATGGCCGCCGATATCGTCGCGGATTTTCAGCGTCTGGTGGGCCGGCACCACGAGATCGTCGCCCTCGACCTCGCAGACCACGCCGAGCCGCTCGAAACCCATCCGGATCGAGCGCAGATGCGTGACGCCGGCGCGCGCGATGCGTAACGGAGAGCGCGTCACGGCGGCAAGCCCGATCAGCGAGCCGACCTCGATGTGATCGGGCCCGATCGAATAGGTCGCGCCCAGAAGCGTGGCCGCGCCGTGCACGATCATGGTGTTGGTGCCGATGCCCTCGATCCGGGCGCCCAGCGCCACCAGGAAATGCGCGAGGTCCTGCACATGCGGCTCGGAGGCGACGTTGCGCAAGTAGGTGGTGCCGTGGGCGGCCACCGCGGCCATCAGCGCGTTTTCTGTTGCCGTCACGCTCGGCTCGTCGAGGAAGACGTCGGCGCCTTTGAGGTGGGACGCCTTGAACTGCAGCCGCTCGTTCGCCGTGACGCTGGCGCCGAGTTGCTCGAACGCCAGAAAGTGCGTGTCGAGACGCCGCCGGCCGATGACGTCGCCGCCGGGCGGCGGCAGCATCACCTCGCCGCAACGGGCCAATAGCGGCCCGGCCAAAAGGATCGAGGCGCGGATCCGCGCGCAGAGCACCGGATCGAGATCGGCGGCGCGAATTGTCCTGGCGTGGATCACGAGCGTGTTGCGCTCGCGCCATTCGGCCGACGCGCCGACCGAACGCACCAGCTCCACCAGCGTTTCGGTGTCGCGAATCCGCGGGACGTTCTGAAGCGTCACCGGATGCTCGGTGAGCAGCGCCGCGGCGATGATCGGCAGCGCCGCGTTCTTGTTGCCGGCAGGCTCAATCGTGCCGGAAAGCCGGTGCCCCCCTTCGACCACGTACTGGATGGGGGAGGCCGGCCCGCCCGTCGGGTCACTCATGGGTTTCGCCCGAAGCTTGAGTTAAATGGTTGTGGAATCAGCGGGTTGGGAAATGCACCGTAGCACAGGCGGCGGAGGCGGCCACCTCGGAATTCCGTTCGCTGCATTCCCGGCAAGAGGCTGCCGTCAGGATATTCAGGCGATGCGTCGCTTGGCTATAAGTGCTCCGGCGGAGTCGGCGGCGGAGGGCTACTGCGATAAGTATGAAACCCCAAGAACGTGAGGAGCATCTGGCAGGCCTTTATGTAATGCTCACGAGGAGTTTTGGGCATGTCTTCTTTCCCCGATACGAAGACCGGTTTTGCGTCATCTCCCTCGTCCGCAGGAGTAATGGTAATTCTGAATTTCTTGCCGAATGTCAGATTGTTTGCCAAATCGCGGACGCGCTGAGAGTTGAAATCCCTAGTTAGACCTTTATGGGCGAATTCGTTTCTTATATCTTTGATCGTATGTAGCTCTTTGCAAGTTTCTTTGCTGCAAAGACCAATTAAGAAGGCCATATTGATCTTCGCTGAGAAACTACCCAGCGGCCCGCTGCTTCGAAATGTTTCATTGAGTATTTTTTCATCTTGGTGGAAGCGCTTCTTAAGCGCGATGGCTAAATGGTCTTCAAGGAATGAAGCAGCTAAAATGGCTGCTGCGCGGTCATTGCTATTATCAATGTCTTCGAAGGCGGCAATAAATGCTTCTCTCTCAGCTTCGTCTTTGCTTGTCCAATGCCAAAACATATGACCTCCCACGATTGGCAAGAAAGACGATCAATACAGTGCGGCAGAAGCCAAAACGACATGGGCGAGTCAGGAGTTATAGTCCTGCTGTTACCGACCAACGGCCTGCCGTCAGCCCTACGCTGAATTTGGCAGGATCAGGGGGCTCGCTCCGCCAAGAGCGAGCCGTCGATTCGGTTGCAATTTACCAGCGATTCTCGTTTGAGTCCGAAATGTTCCGCTTCTGTGCGGTTTTCCACACGTCGGCCCGTAGGATGGGTTGAGCCCTTCGCGAAACCCATCAGCTTTGTAAATACAAACTCATCTTCAATTTATGGGTATCGCTGCGCTCCACGCATCCTACGCGCTCAATCAATTTTTCGCTGAAAATCAACCCGACGGGCAAATCACTTCTGTCCCCGCACAACACCCTGTCCAGCCCCTTTCGAGAAAATATTCTGGTTTTCCGAAATCGCAAATCAGTTCTATATCCCCGCCATCCCGCCCCACACGGAGGGGCGTTGCGCAACGTCACGAACGCGGGGCGGGATGCGGTGGACGCGGACGGTGCTGCTGACGAGAGCGCCGGATGCGGACGGCGAAGGCGTGTGGTCCTGATGCCCCGACGCTGGCATCAAGTTGGCGGCAACATCCGCCAATGACGGTGGCAAGAAAGCCCGGTCACCGGGGAGAGCGCGTTATAAGCCGTAAAACCATTGCGCAGGGAAGGCCGGACTGCTTCCGCTGAACCTGTATGCTCGTGTGCGTTTCTTTACCCTTCTTGCACGCGAGACCGCGGGTGCAGCGCGCACCCGGCTTTCCCTGCGCCCTCTGTTTTCGGGAGGGGCGAACGAACCGGCCAAACCTCGCGCGAAACCGGCGGCGAGATCGCAAGGCTGTGGCTGCAAGAGTGCTGCTGTTTGAAATAAGGTGGGCGCGCACGCAAATACACTCGTCATGCCCGGACTTGATCCGGGCATCCATCGATCTTCGCAAGAAATTTTTTGAGAATCATCACTCGCCAGCCAAGCCGGCGCTATGGCGTGATGTCGCGCGACGACGGCAGGCCTCTTGCCTACACGTCCACGTTGGCGCTGAGCGAGTTGTCCTGGATGAATTCGCGGCGCGGCTCGACGATGTCGCCCATCAGCTTGGTGAAGATGTCGTCGGCCTCGTCGACTTCCTTGATCTTCACCTGCAGCATCGTGCGCTCGTTGGTGTCGAGCGTGGTCTGCCAGAGCTGTTCCGGGTTCATCTCGCCGAGGCCTTTGTAGCGCTGCAGCGTCACCCCCTTGCGGCCGGCATCGGTCACCGCCTCGAACAGGTCGACCGGCCCGTGGATCGCGGTCTCGGAATCCTTGCGCCGCAACAGGCCGGGCTTCGGATAGGCTTCCTGCAGCCTCGCGGCGTAGTCGTCGAGCTTGCGCGCGTCGACCGATCCCAAGAGCGCGTCGTCGATGACGGCGACATCCTTGACGCCGCGCACGGTGCGTTCGAACACAAAACCTTCGCCCTCGGTGAAGCGTCCGGTCCAGCCGCGCTCAACCTCGTCGGCGAGCGCGTCGAGCCTTCGCGCGATATAGTCCGCGGCGGCATTGGCGGTTGCGACGTCGCCGGTGACCTTGGGGGTCAGCACGCCGGCGATCGCGGCCTGCTCGACCACCTTGCGGTTATAGCGGCTGTGCAGATTGTGCAGCGTGGCCCGGATGATGCGGGCGTCGTCCACCAGCGACTGCAGGTCGCGACCCTTGCGGTCCTCGCCCGACGCCATCTTGAAGACGCAGTCCTCGAGCCCGGTATGGATCAGGTAATCCTCCAGCGCGCGCTCGTCCTTCAGGTACTGCTCGGACTTGCCGCGGTTCACCTTGTAGAGCGGCGGCTGGGCGATATAGAGGAAGCCGCCCTCGATCAGCGACGGCATCTGGCGGAAGAAGAAGGTCAGCAGCAGGGTGCGGATGTGCGCGCCGTCGACGTCGGCGTCGGTCATCAGGATGATCTTGTGGTAGCGCAGCTTCGACAGGTCGAAATCGTCGCGGCCGATGCCGGTGCCCAGTGCGGTGATCAGCGTGCCGATCTGCTCGGAGCCGAGCATCTTGTCGAAGCGCGCGCGCTCGACGTTGAGGATCTTGCCGCGCAGCGGCAGCACCGCCTGGAATTCGCGGTTGCGGCCCTGCTTGGCGCTGCCGCCCGCCGAATCGCCCTCGACGATGAACAGTTCTGACTTGGCGGGGTCTTTC
>JBAUUA010000745.1:0-3666 GCA_049582465.1 Bradyrhizobium sp.
TCTCGACCTTTGGGCGCCAAAGGCGCATTCTTGTGGACGTTCATCTGGTCTCTCCTTGGAACACTGAAGCTTCGCAACCTCAGCTTCCTCGGTTCAGACCAGATGGACAACCTCCTGAAACACCACACCTAGGGCGCGGCAAAATGAAGGACGAAAGCAGCCGCGATGCATGTCGCAATGGCAATGATGCCACCCCTCCGGCGGTCCGGAAAAATGCCAAAGGTAAGCATCACCAGGACGGCCAGTATCGCAATCTTGATGAAGGCCAAAGCCATGAGCCGACCCTTCCCTGCGAAACATTCAGCAACGAATATGCGCCGCGAGCGGCCCATTTTCCAGCCCGGGACCAAGCCACAATCAAACTGACCAAATGGCCAAGCATCGAATTCCTGCCGCCATCGCCAAGAATGAACAAAGGGCAGACCCAACCCTTGCCGCGGGCTGCGCATCCGCAATGCCCGCCCCATCGAATGTGAGTTGACGCAAAGCCGCCGCTGCAGCTTGGGTTGGACCTCAAGGGAATCAATGAAAGACGGCTGCGGCCGAAGGGAGATCCTGATGCGTCATCTCATTCTCGGATTGCTGGCCGTGGGCGGACTGGCTGTCGTCGGCACCGCGCCGGCCGAAGCGGTCGGCACCCGCTATCCCTTCTGCATCCAGGGCGACGAATATCCGGGTTTGAGCAACTGCAGTTTCATCAGCTACGAGCAATGCCAGGCGACCGCTTCGGGACGGCGGCTGTGGTGCATCGAGAATCCCTATTACAACCCCGGCGACGATGCCGGTCCGCGCGGCTATCCCGGTCCCCGGGCGAGGTCGGTCTTCCCCGTCCCGCGCTGACGCCGGCGTCTGAATTGAACGCGATGCGCCCCGCGCTTTCGACTTGCGCGGGAACGTGAGTTGACCGGGATCAATATGGGCTGTCTGGTTTCATGCCCCGATGCTTCCCCGTCGATCCGCAAGGAGGTTCCGATGCGCATTCCAGTTTTGATAATTGCCACGATGGGGATGATTTGGGCGGCCGGGCCGGCCCAGGCCCAGACGTATGATCCGCACTATCCGGTTTGCATGCACGTCGTCGGTCTGGGATCCTCTTACTACGACTGCAGTTTCACCACGCTCGCCCAGTGCGCGGCGTCGGCTTCGGGCCGCTCGGCCCAGTGCGACGCCAATCCGTTTTACGCCGGCGGCAGTAACGCGTTCGCACGAAGCGATCGGCGCTACCGCCCCGCCTATTAGCCCGATCGATTCTCTGCCGCCCGCCAGCGGCACAAACAGGCGCGCGCGGCAACCCCTCCGCGCGTGAACGTGAATTGAGCGGGTCAATAAGGGCTGTCTGTTTCGGCGCGCCGATGTTATGCGCCATCCTAGCCTCCGAATCCGTTTGACGCGTTTTCCTGGCGCGAACCGGTGTCCACCCGCATCAAGTGCGGGCAGGCTTTCGCTCAAAAAGTGCTGTAGGGAGATTCTAATGCGTATTCCGGTTTTGGCGGCTTCGACGATTATGGCGATCGGGATGGTTCCGGCCGCGCCGGCCCGCGCGCAGACCTTTGATCCGGCTTTTCCGGTTTGCATGGATGTCGTCCAGTTCGAGACCTCTTACGAGGATTGCACCTACTACACGATGGACCAATGCAGGGCGTCGGCCTCCGGCCGCTCGGCCATGTGCAGAATAAATCCGTTTTACAGGGGCACGAGCGCGTCGCCGCGGCAGCACGAGCGGCGACACCGCCGCGCCTATTAAAGATTAGATCAATCCAGCTCGACGACCTGGCCGTTCACCAGCGACACCCGGCGGTCCATGCGGCCCGCCAGCTCCATGTTGTGGGTCGCGATCAGCATCGCCACCCGCGTCGCCTTGACGAGTTGCATCAGCGCGCCGAAGACATGATCGGCGGTGTGCGGGTCGAGATTTCCGGTCGGCTCATCCGCCAGCAGCGCCCGCGGCGCATTCGCCACCGCGCGCGCGATCGCCACCCGCTGCTGCTCGCCGCCGGACAGTTCCGCCGGCCGGTGCTTGATGCGCTCGCCGAGGCCGAGATAGGCCAGGATTTCGGTGGCCCGCTTGACCGTCTCGGACCGTCTCAGCCCGCGGATCATCTGCGGCAGCATGACATTCTCGAGCGCCGAGAATTCCGGCAGCAGCCGGTGCGACTGGTAGACGAAGCCGATATCGGTGCGGCGGATCTGGGTTCGCTCGATGTCGGACAGGCCCGACGTCGCCGTACCGCCGACATAGACCTCACCGTCGTCGGGACTCTCCAGGAGGCCCGCGATATGCAGCAGCGTCGATTTGCCCGCGCCAGACGGCGCCACCAGCGCGACCGACTGCCCCGCCCACAACGCAAGCTTGGCGCCGTCGAGGATGGTCAGCGTGGTCTCGCCCTGCATGTACTGGCGCTTTATCTCGTGGAGATAAATGACCGGTACATCTTCCGCCCCCTGCCCCATCTGTCCCTCACTCGTACCGGAGCGCATCGACGGGATCGAGGCGCGCGGCACGCCACGACGGATACAGCGTGGCGAGGAAGGACAGCGTCAGCGCCATGATCACGACCGCGGTGGTCTCGCCGAAATCGATCTCGGCCGGCAGCTTGGACAGGAAGTAAAGCTCCGGCGAGAACAATTCGGTGTTGGTGAGCCAGGACAAAAATTGCCGGATCGATTCGATGTTCAGGCAGATCAGGAGACCGACGAACAGCCCGGTCAGGGTACCGACCACGCCGATCGCGGCTCCCGTGATCAGGAAGATCCGCATGATCGAGCCCTGCGAGGCCCCCATGGTGCGCAGGATTGCGATATCGCTGCCCTTGTCCTTGACCAGCATGATCAGGCCCGAGACGATGTTCAGCGCCGCCACCAGCACGATCATGGTGAGGATCAAAAACATCACATTGCGCTCGACCTGCAGCGCATTGAAGAAGGTCGAGTTGCGCTGCCGCCAGTCGACCAGGAATATCGGCCGGCCCGCCGCCTCGGTGACGCTCTTGCGGAAACTGTCGATCCGGTCGGGATTGGTGGTGAAGACCTCGATCGCGGTGACGTCGTTGTTGCGGTTGAAATAGGCCTGCGCTTCCGAAAGCGGCATGAACACGAAGCTCGCATCATATTCGGACATGCCGATCTCGAAGACCGCGGCGATCCTGTAGGGTTTGATCCGCGGCGTCGTGCCCATCGGGGTGACCGCGCCCTTCGGCGAAACCAGGGTGATCATGTCGCCGGCGTGCAGCGACAGCGTATCGGCGAGCCGGCGGCCGATGGCGACGCCCTGGCCCTCGTCAAAGCCCTCGAGGGAGCCCTGCTTGATGTTCTTGGCGATCGAGGTGAGGTTGTTGAGGTCGTCGGCGCGAATGCCGCGAATGAAAACGCCGGCCGCGTTGAACGGCGAGGATCCCAGTCCCTGGCCGTCCACGACGGGAGCGGCGAGCCGGATGCCCGCAACCTGCGAGATCCGGTCGGAGACGTCCTTCCAGTCGGTCAGCGGCGATTCGAGCGGCTGCACCAGGAGATGGCCGTTGAGGCCGAGGATCTTGTCCAGGAGCTCCTTGCGGAAGCCGTTCATCACGGCCATCACGATGATCAGCGTGGCGACGCCGAGCATGATGCCGAGGAAGGAGAATCCGGCGATGACGGAGATGAAGCCTTCCTTGCGACGTGCCCGCAGAT
>JBAUUA010000746.1:0-2828 GCA_049582465.1 Bradyrhizobium sp.
GACGATGATGCGGCTTTCGCAGCGGGCGAGGGCGGCAAGACTCATCCGCCGCTCGCGGACTGGTTGCTCGCTGTGAACGATTACCGGCCGAAACTCCGGAAACAGACTGCTGTAGAGTTGGTGCAGCCCCTTGGCGCGGTCGATCGTGGAACAACGCGCCATCGCGAGGTGATTAAGGCCAGCGGTGAGATCGGCTTGCAGAACCTCTCCGAGCTTTTCGGCGATTGCCTGATCTGCGTCGGCTTCATCGAGGCCGAAGACCGCCTCGAAGCGAATCGGTTTGAAGTAACCCCCGGCCTGCGCCTTCTTGAGTGGGTAGGTGTAGATGAACTCGCCATCGACCCGCCGGCCATCTTCGCGGAATGGAGTGGCGGTGAATTGGACGATCGGCAATGGCGGGGTACGCTCGACGAAGAGTTCGCGGAAGCGTGCCCAGGTCGGTGCGCCGATATGGTGGGCCTCATCGATGAAGAGAGCCGACGCGCGAGCGGCCATTCGTTCCTGGACTGGCGCTTCGGCGCGGCCGGCGATTTGCATCGTCGTGACCACGACATTGGCGCTGTCGAAGATCTGATCTACCTCCGCCGTAGTCCTGGGGATATGGGAGAGGCGCATGACCACCGGGAAAGAGGCGGATGCGTCGAGACATTCTTGTTGTTTGAGGACGCCAAAGGTCTCGAACTTGCCAGCGATCTGCTCGCGCAGCGCATCAGTTGGGACCACCACCAGTAATCGCTCGTGCTGTTCATGGGCGTTTAGCGCGAGCATCGTCTCGGTCTTGCCGGTGCCTGTCGGCATGACGATGGTGGCTGGTTCGGTTGAGCGGGTTACATGCGCCAGCGCCGCATGGAGTGCGCCAACCTGGGGACGCCGTAACCCCCGCACCGCCGAGCGGCCATTTTCGGCGGGACGGCTTTCCCGGAGGTGCAAAGCGTCTTGCCAGGAGGTCGTAACGGCAGCCAGGCGCTCGCCACGCGCGGTGGTGTCGAGCGTGCCGATGTCGATCGGCGCAATGTTAAGCCATCGACCCTCACCAAGTGAGCAGGTGATTTCGTCGATCGCGGCGCTCGCGGTTACAAGATTGTCGCGCTGCGCCTGCGACAGGCCATCGGGCAGCGCCACGCGCAGCTCGGTGGCAATATGTCCGCCCGAGAGGTCAGCGACAAATTCGCGAACGCGCGAGTGAAGCTCGCTTGCCGCCAGTTCTGTAAAGGTGACAGCGGCGATACTGCGGGGCGGGATACCTTCTGCGAGCATGAGGGCAATGCGTCCATCGGTGGCGCCCACCCAGATCCCGGCCTCTTCTTCTTGGAGCACCGCGCTGGAGGCGTTTTCATCGCGGCTCGGCGCCAGCCAGGTGAGGTGCGTCTGCCGGGCGGCTCAAGGATCGGTAGCATAAAATTACCGATGTTCTCGGCATGCTTAACGGACGGTGAAGGGGCGGGTCGGGCTATTGAAGGAAGCGGATGTCAACGCCGACGTGCTGACGCCGACCTTGATAAGGGCGGCGCGCGCGCTTCTCGGCTTCGATCAGCAAGAACTCGCCGACAAGGTCGGGATATCGCGGAAGACGATCGCGTTGATCGAAATCATGAAGCCGGGACCGATGGACCCACGGCGCAGGAGGATGCTTGATGAACTGAAGCGCAAGATGGAAGACGTCCTGGACGTCGAGTTCGTCTTCGCGGACGAGAAGACGGGAGAAGGCGTGCGGCTACGAAAGGGGCGTCGATGAGCGTCTGTCGGCGGCGCCCCCGACGCCGCTTGCGCTGCTACGTCGCGGCCTTGAACCTCGGGGACCAGGGTCGCGAACGCGCACCGTCCCGCTGATTTGGTGTCCCGGTCGCCTAGACCGAATTTGCGGCCCGCGTCGCACGGGCAGCCTTCCGCTTCTCCTTCGCGGCCTTCGCAGCGGCGACCTCGGCGCCGGGGCGCCGGTGCCGCTTGTGCGGCGCCGGAGGCTTGCTCAAGGCGGCGACCTTGAAGCGGGGGTACTTCTCGATTTCAGCCGACATCGTCTTGATCCATCGGTCGCCGTAGTCGTTGCCCGCGGTCGAGTTCTTCGGACGGTGCCCGGTGATGAATCCTTCGACCTCGCGATCCATCCTCACGTCCCGCGCCACGCTCTTGAAGAGATGGCGCCACGCATGGTTTGGCTTCACGCCTACCGGAATGCCGAGCCCGTGCACCCATTCGCCGATCCGCTCGCCCACCTTCTTGAACTGGGGATTGCCCGGCTTGCCGCCGCGGCTGCGATCCGGATCGTAGAACAGCGGCTTGTTGAGCTTCTTGCGGGCCGCGACGTATTCCAGGAAGCCTTGCTCAATCACGTGCGAGTGGATCGGGACGACGCGCCACTGCGCCGTCTTCTCGAGCGATGGCTTGATGACCATGCAGCGGATGTCCGGGTCGATTGCCACGAACCTAGTCGCGTGGCGGATGGCGCAGAACAACGCCGCCGGCATATTCCGGACACACCAAATGCGGTTGACGAGCGCCCATCGGGGGCTCCTTTTCACGTCAGAGAATTTTCTGGGGGTGTCCGGCCGTCTCGGACTTGGCCTCAGTTTAAGGCAAGCAAGGCTGGCCACACCGTGGCTAGGGAAACCTTCTTACCCGGAGTACCCGCGGGTTCAACCGGTCAACGTCTCTTGTGTCGGGCACGTTTCCGTCGCGCCGAGCCACCACGCACAGGCGTGGCAAGCCAACGTATTCATCTAGTGGGCACCCTCGGACTTTGCCACGCCGTGATTGACTGCATCGCGACCGCCGCGAAGACGACCGACAGACGGCGCGAGGCGGAATCGCGGCTCGCAGTCGAGCTGGAC
>JBAUUA010000747.1:0-1966 GCA_049582465.1 Bradyrhizobium sp.
CGCTGGCCTTGCGCAGCACCACGAGTTCGCCGCTGATCAGATAGGCACCCGCCTCGGCCTGGTGGGCGGAGAGCCAGCCGTCATCGCGGCGATCGGCCGCGCGGTCGAGTGGATTGGCGATATAACCGAGAAGCGGCCTCGGTCCGAGGTCGAGCATGCGTAACTCCAGGCGGCCGGAAACTGGCACGCCGCCCGCGACGGCGCAACGGCGAGGCTAGTGCCCCGCTTCCGAAGTTCGTGATACGCCGCGGCAACATCTGACACGAACTTCGGAAGCAAAAGGGCCCTAGCAAATATATGATTCTAGGGCCGCTTTTCGATTTGAAGTTCCTGAATGAGTTTGCTGCAACGTGGTAGGAACTTCAAATCGGGGGCACTAGAACCCGATCCGGTGCCGAAGCGTGTCGACAAAATGATCGAGCTCGGCCGGCTCATAGGCGCGCGCCGGTACCGCGCCCCACACCGGCCGCGGCCACGACGCATCCGTGCGCCGGCGCGCCACGATATGGACGTGCAGCTGCGACACGACGTTCCCGATCGCCGCGATGTTGAGCTTGTCGCACCCCGTCACCGCTCGCAGCACTTGCCCGACCAGCTCAATTTCGTCGAGCAATTGACGCCGGTCCGTCGCGTCAAGGTCGATGATCTCCGTGATGCCCGCCCGGCGCGGCACCACCACCAGCCACGGGTAGTTCGCGTCACGATTGACCAGCAGGCGCGAAAGCGGCAGATCGCCGACCGGAACCGTGTCCGCCGCGAGTTGGGGATGCAATTCCCATTGCGGCGCGGGCGATAGGGTTGTGGTCATGTGGCGCCTCGCTCCCGTTCGACGCTTGCATTCCCGCAGCGTCCCGCTGATATAGGGGCGGGAGGTTGGCGGTGGACGAGCCACTCGCCAACCGGGTCAGGTCCGGAAGGAAGCAGCCCTAACGAGCTCCGGTTCGGGTCGCTCGTCAGCCTCCCACTGAATTCACGCGCTATTCGGATTGAGAGCCCGCGCGGCGGACACGATGAATGATGCCCCGCTTCCGATGCCAGTGCCTGGCGAGGGTTCCTATCGCGTGCTCGCCCGCAAGTATCGGCCGGCAAGTTTCGATGACCTGATCGGCCAGGACGCGATGGTGCGCACGCTCTCGAATGCATTCGAGACCGGGCGCATCCCGCAGGCGTGGATCCTCACTGGCGTGCGCGGGGTGGGCAAGACCACAACGGCCCGCATCCTGGCGCGTGCGCTCAATTTCGAGCTGTCCGACGGCAGCATCGCGGCGCCGACGATCCGCATGCCGACGCTCGGGGTGCACTGTCAGGCCATTATCGAGAGCCGGCACGTAGATGTGCTGGAAATGGACGCAGCCTCGCACAACAGCGTGGACGATGTCCGCCAGATCAATGATGCGATCCGCTACGCGCCTGCCTCCGCGCGCTACAAGGTCTACATCCTGGACGAAGTCCACATGCTCTCGGGCGCGGCCTTCAATGCTCTGTTGAAGACGCTCGAAGAGCCGCCGCCGCACGCCAAGTTCATTTTTGCCACGACCGAAATTCGCAAGGTCCCGATCACCATCCTGTCGCGCTGCCAGCGCTTTGACTTGCGTCGCGTCGAAGCCGATCGGCTGGTGAACCATCTTGAGGGCATTGCCGCGAAGGAAAGCGTCGTCGCTGAGCCGGAGGCCTTGGCTCTGATCGCCCGCGCCGCCGAAGGCTCGGTGCGCGATGCGCTCTCTTTGTTTGATCAGGCGATCGCGCACGCGGCCGGTCCGGTCCGCGCCGAGGACGTGCGGCAGATGCTGGGGCTTGCTGACCGCACGCGCGTCATCGACCTGTTTGACGCGTTGTTGCGCGGCGACGCGCCGGCGGCCTTGCGCGAGCTGCGCGACCAATACGACAGCGGCGCCGACCCGGCGGTGATTCTCGCCGATCTCGCCGAGTTCACCCACTTCGTCACGCGCGTGAAGCTCGTGCCGGC
>JBAUUA010000748.1:0-2971 GCA_049582465.1 Bradyrhizobium sp.
TCTTCAGCCATAGCGTTTCCCCAAAATCCCAAAACGATAGAAACCTGCGGCGTTTGTCGCGGTCAACGGCAAACGCGCCCCGTGAAAGGCGGCGTGGGGCTCGGCTTGTTCCGATTTGGGACCTGTCGCGTCTAGGGTGCATCCCGCCTGCAACACTTGATTTGAATTTGATTTGGACGGCCTCCGGTGTCTGGACAAAAATCCGATCCCGCAACACGCTGGCTTTCATCTTGCATCACACAAGAACACCAGATTCGGGTTCGACAGTTTGCACTGGGGCTGGGATATGAAGTTCGTGACGGGACTGCTCGCGGTGGTACTCCTGTTGGCAGGGGTGGGCGCGAGCCATGCGGTGGTTCGGATTGCCGACGATCGCGGCGGCCGGATTGGAACTTACGTCGACAAGTATCAGGACCTGCGCACCTCGGGCGAGCAGGTCATCATCGACGGCCTGTGCGCCTCGGCCTGCACTATTGTGCTCGGCGCCGTCCCGCATGACCGGATTTGCGTGACCTCGAACGCCAATCTCGGCTTCCACGCGGCGTGGGATTTCGGCGCCAACGGCCGCGCGGTGACCAATCCCGAAGCCACCCAGATGCTTTATTCGATGTACCCGTCGGCGGTTCGGCACTGGATCTCCGCGCGCGGCGGGCTGACCCCGCACATGATCTTCCTGCGCGGCAAGCAGCTGACGAGCATGTACAAGCCCTGCTATCTCGACGCCGAGGCGGCGCCGCCGCGACCGCCGACCGCCCGCCGGGAGCGCGATTTGCGCCCGCGTGTTGTGATTACGCCGTCGCAGGCGGTGCTTGCCCGGCAGCACGACTAGGCCTATCTGAACTGCACGGGCGGCGATCGGCGGCAAACGTCGGGACACGCCCCTGATAGGTTTTCGGATGGCCCAGCCCCTTTCCACCCAGCCTGTGTCCACGCCCATCGGCCCGCCCAGGGCTATGACGGCGCTGGCGGTAGTGGGTGCGGGCCTCGGCACCGCGCTGCTGCTCGGCACGCTGGCGTTGTGGTTCCATTACGGGACCGCGGTCTTCTTCGAGACCATTGCCGCCGGCATCGCCGGCTGCTTCTGATCCGCGTCCCAAGGGAATTTCAGGGAATTTCACCATGGTTCGGTCCACCCGCCCGCTGGTCATCGTCGGCGCCTTCTCGGCCAGCCTGGTGGTCGGCCTGCTGCTGATGCTGTGGGCGACGGGAGGTCTTAAAAATGTGGCGGCACCCGCCGCAATTGGCGGGCCGTTTCAACTGACCGACCAGAGCGGCCAGACCGTGACCGAGAAGAACCTGACGGGTCATCCAACCCTGATCTTCTTCGGCTTCACCCATTGCCCCGACGTCTGCCCGACCTCGCTGTTCGAGATTTCCGAGGTGCTTAAGGCGCTCGGCAAGGACGCCGACCGGGTCAACGCCTATTTCATCTCGGTCGATCCCGAGCGCGACACGACGGAGGCGATGAAGGACTACCTTTCCAGCTTTGATCCGCATCTGACTGGCCTCACCGGCACGCCGGACCAGGTGGCCAAGGTGATTTCCGACTACCGGGTCTATGCGAAGAAGGTCCCGCTGAAGGACGGCGATTACACCATGGACCATACCGCGCTGATCTATCTGATGGACCGCGACGGCAAGTTCGTCTCGCCGTTCAACCTCAAGCGCACGCCCGAGCAGGCCGCGGCCGACCTCAAACATTACCTCTGAGCGATACAGCTCCCCTCCCTGCACGCGCTAAGCGCGTGGTGGGGAGGGGTTGGGGTTGGGGGGCGTTTCAGCAGGTTCGATGCCGACGTTAGAGCGAGAGTTTGCCGCGCCACCCCCCGCCCCCGACCCCTCCCTGCCGCTTCGCCGGGGGAGGGGAGAAGGGCCGCGGCAGAGCAAATTCGCCTTATCGGCCGGATGGTCTATAAGGCCCGTCCAATTCCCAACAAAACCCTCGGCAATGCCAATCCAGACAGCCTCAGCCCCCGGCGTAACATTGTCTCAGAAGGTCCGCGCCGTTCTGGCGATCGCAGGCCTGTCGCTTGGCGTCTGGCTGGCGCTGTCCGGCGCCCCGGCGCAGGCGCAAGGCGTGGCAAAGCCGGGCACCCAGGCGGCACCGCAGGCCGTGCCCGGCTTCTGGGATCCGAGGCGGCGGCCGGACCGGCCCGATCTGTCCCGCCTGACCGTGATCCGGTTCCTGACCGAAACCGATTATCCGCCCTTCAATTTCACCGGCCCCGACGGCAACCCGGCCGGCTTCAACGTCGATCTGGCGCGGCAACTGTGCGAGGAGATCAAGGTCACCTGCACCATCCAGATGCGCCGGTTCGAGACCCTGCTCGACGCGCTCACAAGCAACCGCGGCGATGCCATCATTGCGTCCCTGGCGGTGACGCCGCAGATGCGCGCGCGCGTGGATTTCACCGATCCCTATTACCGCGCGCCGGCGCGGTTCGTGTCGCGGCGCGACGCCGTGATCCCGGAAATCCGCCCCGAATATCTGGAAGGCAAGAAGGTCGGCGTCATCGCCGGCACCTCGCACGAGGCTTATCTCAAGGCGATGTTCACCGACGCCGAGCTGCACTCCTATCCCAATGACGATGCGCTGCGGCAGGCCTTGCGGCGCGGCGAGGTCGATTTCATTTTCGGTGACGCGATCTCGCTGGCGTTCTGGATCAACGGCACCGATTCCGACAATTGCTGCGCGTTTTCGGGCGGCCCGTTCGTCGAGAGCCGCTATTTCGGCGAGGGCATCGGCATCGGCGTGCGCAAGGGAAACGACCTCTTGCGGCAGGCGCTGAACTGGGCGCTGTTCCGGGTCTGGGAAAAAGGCCGCTACACCGATCTGTGGCTGCGCTATTTCTCGGTGAGCCCGTTTTAGGAGAAGATCACAACTCGCCGTCGTCCCCGCGAAAGCGGGGACCCATAACCACAAATGTTAACCATTGAGCAGGCTGTGGCCCCGGCCGGGCGCGCCATTGAC
>JBAUUA010000749.1:0-1576 GCA_049582465.1 Bradyrhizobium sp.
ACATCCCAAGCCGCCGCTGCCGGCCGAGGACGGCCGGTTTCGCCAGGTCACCGACGTGGCCTGGGACAAGGCGGGCAACACCTTCATCAGCGACGGCTATATCAATTCGCGCGTCGCCAAGGTCGACAAGGACGGCAACTGGCTGAAGTCGTGGGGCGACCGCGGCAAGGGACCGGGCCAGTTCAACACCCCGCACTCGATCGCGACCGATGCCAAGGGCAATGTCTATGTCGCCGATCGGGGCAACCACCGCATCCAGGTGTTCGACGGCGACGGCAAGTTCCTGCGCCAGTTCACCATCGACGTGCCGGTGCCGCCGGAGGCGAAGCCTGCGATCGGCAAGATACCCGACGAGGCGATGATGGCGGGCGGAACCTTCGCGCCCGGTTCGCCCTGGGCACTCTGCATCACACCGCCGCCCAACCAGGTGCTCTACAGCTCCGACGCATGGCCCGGCCGCATCTACAAGCTCAGCCTCGACGGCAAGGTGCTGGGCATGCTCGGCCAGTCCGGCAAGCAGCTCAAGCAATTCGGCTGGATCCACGCCATGGCCTGCCCGTCGGAGAACGTGCTTTACGTCGGCGAACTACTGAACTGGCGGGTGCAGAAGCTGATCCTGAAGCCGTAAAGCGTCAGGAATACGGATTGATAAGCTTCTGCTGTTCGGCGCTGTGATGGACGAGCAGGTCGATGAAGGTGCGAACCTTCGCCGACAAATGATGGCGATGCGGGTAGACCGCGCTCATCGCGAACTCGACCGGCCGGTATTCGGGCAACAGGCGAATGAGACGGCCCGAATCGAGATCGTCGCCGACCAGAAATCCCGCAGCCAGAAAAACGCCGACTCCCTGCAGCGCAGCCCGGCGCAGCGTCTCGCCGCTGTTGGAGACGAGATTGCCGGAGACCCGCACCGCCGCCGGCGTTCCCTTGCGATCGACGAAGTGCCAGCCGTCCTGGAAGGGATAGAGCACGTGGCGGATGCAGTTGTGATTTTCCAGCTCGGACAATTGCCGCGGCGGTTCGTGCTTCTCCAGATAGGCCGGCGAGCAGCACAACACGTGACGCCAGGTCGCAAGGCTGCGCACGATCAGGCTGGAATCAGGTGGCGGAGTGAGCCGGACGGCGAGGTCGTATCCCTCGTCGATCAGGTCGATGTTCTTTTCGCCGATCGTCAGCTCGGCCTTGACCTCGTTGTATGAGCCCAGGAATTCGGCGATCACCGGCGCGACGAACTGGACGATGTGGGTCGCGGCATAGACGCGCAGCGTGCCGCGCGGGGTCGACTGCGAGGCGCCGGCGATATCGTCGGCCTGCTCGAGATCAGCCAATATCTGCGTGGCGCGATCGTAGTAGGCTTTGCCGACCTCGGTGAGGCTGACCTTCCGCGTCGTGCGATGCAGCAGCCGCACCCCCAGCCGATCTTCCAGCGCCTGGACGTGGTTGCTCACCATCGTCGTCGACATGTTGAGCTTGCGGCCGGCGGCCGAAAACCCGCCATTATCCACCACGCGGACGAAAGCCGTCAGACTGGTCAGCCGATCCATCGGGAGCCTCCGATTATCCGCTCAGACTGGAT
>JBAUUA010000750.1:0-2521 GCA_049582465.1 Bradyrhizobium sp.
GCCAGCCGCCAGTCGCTCTCGCAACTGGCGAACTGGGGATGCGCGATGACCTTTGCATCGCACTTCGCCGTGGTGACGACGCTGTCGGGCGTATGGGGCATTCCGATGGTGGCGCATTTCTTCAACATCTCGCCATCGGCGGCGGGAACCCCGCTCCTCGCCTTCATGGTCTGCAATGCGATCGGCTCGATCGCCCTCGGTCATGCGGCGGATCGCGCGGCCACCGCGCTCGACACCGCGCTGATCCGAATCTGCCTCTTGCGGATGCTCCTGATCGCGATGCTGCTGCCGCCGGTCGCCCATGCGCTGGGCTTCCTCTACGTCACGACGGTGTTCGCAGCACTCGGGCTCGTCGCCGGCGGCACGGTGCCGCTGGTTTTGAAATGCACCAAGCGGCTCTACACCGCCGAACTGATCGGCGTCGGCGCGTCGGTCAACACCACCGCCGCCGGAATCTTCGCCGGCGCCTCGCAACCCGTGATCGGGCTCGCCATGGTCGGCGTCAGCCGGCTGTACGGCGGCGCCGAGCATGGCGCGGCCTCGATCGGCGATGCCGGCTTCGGCGCCCTTATTGGAATTCTGCTCGTGATGTCGCTGCCGGGTATTGCCGGTCCGTGGTTGATGCGGCGCAAATTAATCGGCCGTGAGTAGCGTTATTGTCGGAGTGAGGGGGGAATAATGTCGCGGATGTATTTGAGAAAAGCCGATGTCGGATCGAATTACGCAGTCAGCTCGTGGCAGACCGTATTATTCTCCGAGTTCGAAGCGCAGATGAGCAGCGAGGCGAGGCCCTTCCCCTGCATCTTCGGCGTGACCGGCTATCGGCTCGATCAGCTTCGCTATCTGTTTCTCGACCCCTTCGACGTCGGGGTTCTCGGCGACCAGCTCGCGCAATTCGTCGCCGAATCCCGCTCGCACGGGCCGAACACATCGCTGGTCGTGTTTACCCGGCCGCGCCCGGTGCAGACGCTGGATGCCTATTACAGGAAATTCTGGCTCATGCTCGACCAGCTGGCGCGGCTCGACAGGAGCCCCTGGCCCGAGACGATCCCGGAGCACATCGATCATCCGATGTGGGAGTTTTCGTTCGCCGGCGAGCCGATCTTCGTGGTGTGCTCCACGCCCGCGCATGTGATGCGGCAAAGCCGCCGCTCCTCCTCCTTCATGCTGACGTTCCAGCCGCGATGGGTGTTCGAGAAGATCCTCGGCACGGAAAAAGCCGCAGCAGCCGCGTTCGCCGAAGTGCGCAAGCGGCTTGTCCCCTACGACTCCACCGCCCCCTCGCCGCTGCTCGGCCGTTACGGCGCCCAGGACGGGCGCGAATACCAGCAATATTTCCTGCTCGATGACAATCAGGCGGAAAGCGGATGTCCGTTCGCCAAGCTCGCGCAGGCCAAGAGCCCGCAGATCGAAGACAGGGAGCAAGCGGCATGACCGAGATCATCGCTGGCACGAAGACGGAATTCGCGATCGACCCCGATATCCTGGAGTTGCTTCCGGACCAGGGCTGCGTGGAATTGCAGCGCGACGCCGCCGGCAAGGTGCATCATTTCCACACCCACCCCGTGGATGAGATCCTGGTGATTATCAAGGGCGCGCTGAAGTTCTGGTGCGAGGATGGAATGCGAATCGTCCGTCCCGGCGACACCATCAAGCTGCCGGCCGGCACGCTTCACCAATCCGAGGCGCTGGAAGGCGGCGCCATCTATGCGATTGCGACGCGCCCGCCGGCGGTCGCTGCGACCGGAAATTGAAACAGGGAGCGCGCCGCGATCAGGACATCGCTGTCAGGACACCGCCGTCAGGACAATGGGTGGTCGGGGGAGAGTTGCTCGTCGGTCGCGAGGCGTTCGACCAGCTCGATGACTTCGGATCGCTGCCTCGGTGCAAGTTTGAGGAAGGCCTTCAACAGCCGCAGGCTTTCGACAGTTTCGCTCGATGGAGCTCCGAGCTTCTTGTGCAGCTCTGCAACAAATGTGGGATTTTTCATCTCGCACCTTTGATAGGGAACGGTAATGGCATTTCTAGGCAAACGTGAGGGCTTAGCCCAAAAGGTCGATACCGCAGCGATAGAGGCTGAGCGTCTCGGCCTGACAACGGCTACTTTGATACTTCGAATGGCACGCCTGGAAATTGACCGGGCCGAACCCGACGAGGTTGAAAGTATGCCAAGGAACAACTCCGTCGGCAAGCCTAACTGAGAGTCCGAAAAGCGACACGGCTGGCCAAATCGCGCCAAAATCTGTTGGCGTGGTGGCTTGGCCGCGCCCAATTACCGAATATGCGCCAAAAAGCGGCACCTGGCGCTCGGCTTGTGGCTGTCGTAACGACCGGGTCTGCCGCGCTTCTATTTCGCCATGCGGAAATCAGCCGACCGCCGGCTCGAGCGTCTGCGAGCCGATCGTATCGGCGAGCGTGTTGTCACGTGACCGCGTGCCGAGCGCCCCGGCGACGGACCTGAATTGATCGAGCTCAAAGCGGCGCTGTGGACCTGTGTTCTCTTGCGTGAACGCCATCAAAC
>JBAUUA010000751.1:0-12320 GCA_049582465.1 Bradyrhizobium sp.
GGACTGGAAAAAAAGGCTTTTTCAGGCCAATTTTCCAGTACTCCCCGAAAAGGCGCCGGTTTGGCAGGAACCGACGCCGTTTTAACGAAGATGAACGGAAATCAGCCGCAGACCCGCACCCGGCGAATCCGCCAGCCATAGCCGTCCCAGAAACGCTGCCGCTGCCAGACGCAGCCACCATAATAGTCGTCGGCGACATAGCCCGGGCCGTAGCCATAGTAGCCGTAGCGCGGTCCGGGGTAGTAGCCGGGGCCATAATAATAGCCAGGGCCGGCCAGCGCACCGCCGACGATGGCGCCGCCGATTACGCCCGCCGCCAGACCAGCGCCGAAACCGCGCTGGGCGTGGGCGGGCGCCGGCGCAGCCAGAGCCGAAATCGCCAGCGTGACGACGGCAGCGAGTGCCATCAATGACTTCCTCATGGCCTTACCTTTCTCATCGAGCAAATCCGTCGCGGCGAAAGTTCCATATTTCCCTTGAATGATCAATGAACGGGGGTGCCACATTTGGCGACGAAGTGTGGCCCGGCAGGCGCGCATTTTGCGGTGCACAATGGGCCCGGTTTGCGGATTTCGGCTAAGGGGAAAACCATGACCAGCGCGATGGCAGCCGTTGGAATCGCGGTCGCCGCCACCTCGGCGATCTGCTTCGCGCTGCTGACCCGGGCGGAGCGGATCAGGCGCAAGCGCCGGCCAGCCGGCGACAATCCAACCGATGGCGGCGGCTATTCCGGCAACGACGGCTGGGCGACCACCAGCTGGTTTGGCGGCCATCATTCGGCGATCGACAGTTCGGGCAACCCGAGCGATTTCACCGGCGGCGATAGTGGCGGCGACGGTGGTGGTGATGGAGGTGGTGGCGACGGAGGTGGCGGCGGCGATTGATGCGATCGGGCAATCCGGAAAACACCGGGATTTTGATCTAACGCAACAGGCTTATTTTAGATTCAATCCAAAGTGGTTCAGCGAGCAGTTTGGAATTGCTTGAAAAGAGGGTTTTTCCTTTTGCTTCGCGCCGCGGCCTTAAATATCTGATGGCTGAGCACCAGCGAAGGGTCTTTCGGTTTCATGATTGTCTGTTCCTGCAACGTCCTCAGCGACCAAGATGTCCGCAGCGCCGTCAGTTCGGCGCAAGACGATCTTCCGCGCAATGCCAGGCAGGTTTACGGTTGCCTCGGTTGCAGCGTCGAATGCGGCCGCTGTGCGAGCACCGTGAAGACCATTGTCGAAGAGGCGCTCGGCGCCTGCGCCAAGGCCTGCCGGCCCGGCTGTCCGCACAGCATGGACGAGGCGCATGCGCATGCCGACACGCACAGCGACCCGTACGCTGAGTTTTCCCTCGCCGCATCCTGAATGACCAATATTATGCGCGTCTGCGTCGCAGGGTTGCTCTTGCCGGCAATGTGACCTAGCTTTCGCTGCCACGTCACGTCAGCGAGAGAGCATCATGCAGGGCGACCCCAAGGTTATCGATTATCTCAACAAGGGCCTGCGCAGCGAGCTCACCGCCATCAACCAGTATTGGCTGCATTACCGGATCCTGAATAACTGGGGCCTGCTGGAGATGGCCAAGACCTGGCGCAAGGAATCCATCGAGGAGATGGAGCACGCCGACAAGTTCACCGACCGCATCCTGTTCCTCGACGGCTTTCCGAACATGCAGGTGCTCGACCCCTTGCGGATCGGCCAGAACGTCAAGGAAATCATCGAATGCGATCTGGCCTCCGAGGTCGCGGCGCGAACGCTTTACCAGGAAGCAGCGACCTACTGCCACGGCGTCAAGGACTATGTCTCGCGCGACCTGTTCGAAAAGCTGATGAAGGACGAGGAGCATCACATCGATTTCCTCGAAACCCAGCTCGACCTGATCGGGCGGATCGGACTCGATCTCTACACCCAGAAGCATGTCGGCGGGCTCGAGAGCGAGCATTAGCCGGCGCGAAGAATTCCAGCGCTAAATTTTCTGAACACTTCGTTCGTCATGGCCGGGACAAGCCCGGGCATGACGGAAACCGCTGAGAGCGCTGTCGTTCCCTTACAGCTGCGTCCGGTAGCGCGCCTCGACCACGGCCTGGTTCTCCGGCTCGCCGAGGCCGGTCTGGTCGTGGATCACCTCGCTGATGCTGGGCATCACGGCGCGCTCGACGCGCGTCTCCGCTGACCACAGTTTCGAGCGCATCAGCGCCTTGCCGCAATGGAAATAGGCTTCGCTCACGTTGATGCTCAGCACCGCGCGCGGCGGCTTGCCGAACTCCTCCATCGAAGCCAGCAGTTCCGGATCCGCCGACAGCGTGCCGGTGCCGCCGACGCGCAGCGTCTCGTCGATGCCGGGCACGAAGAAGATCAACTGCACGAAGCCCGATCCCTCGACGATATTGCGAAAGCTGTCGATCCGGTTGTTGCCGGAGCGGTCGGGCATCAACAGCCGGTTCGGTCCGGCGACGTTGACAAAACCGGGATTGCCGCCGCGCGGCGAGGCGTCGACGCTGCCGTCGGAGCCCGAGGTGGCGAGCACGCAGAACGGCGACATCGCGATGAATTTCCGCGCATGCGCGTCGATTTCCGGACGCGCCTTGGCAAGCACGCGCGGCGAGGGTTTTTGATAGATTTTCTCGAGGTCGCAGGCGGCGAGTTCGGTCAAGGGTTCTCTCCCGTCAAGGTTCACGCGAGAGTATCAGCAAGTGTCGCGGCGGTCATCCTGGCCTGAGCACCCTCCGCGTGACGGCTCGTCAAAATTCACACCGCATCCGCCGGCACAAAACAGCTGATGATGATGCTGCCGCGGTGGTGGACGTACCAGACCACGGCTTCGCCGACCGGATTGCCGCGGTCGCGGATGATGGCGTGCGCCGGGACCTGCATCCACTGGCCCTCGATCGGCACCCAATAGGCGCCCTCGCGAAAATCATATTCGGTGCGATGGCCGTCGGAGATGTCGCAGCAGGGCACGCCGTTCGGCGCGATCACGCCCTTGAACCAGGCCCGGATGTCGGCGGGCATGTTTTCGTATTGCCCGTTGTCGAAGGCGAAAGCCGTGCCCGCCAGCACCGGCAAGCACACCAGCAGCGCGATCCGCGCGAACCTTCGCATGCGATCCTCCACAGCGTTGCATCCGCATCATCGTGACGGACCGCGTTGCGGCGTGGCCCGCGAATCTTTCAGCAATCGAACGCGATTAAGCCCGAGCCAGGCAGCGGATGCATGCTCAAAAAATATGCTTTGCGTTCGCGCCTGCGAAATTGATGCGGTGCGAAAGCAGCACCTCACATCGTCCGCCGCGGCGCGGTCGCGAGCAATTCCTGCAACGGCTGTTGATAGAATTTGGCATTGCCGGTGGTGAGATGGCCGCGGGTCTCGGTCGAGGCCGGGATCAGAAAGAGTTTTGCATGCTTGATGCGCTTCAGCGCGGCATCGGTGACGCCGGTCTCCGGCGGATTGCGTTCGTCGTCGGCGGCATTGATTGCAAGCACCGTCGCCTCGATCTTCTCCAGCCCCGTCGACGGATTGTAGTCGTGCGAGGCTTCCCATTGATAGACGAAATCGTTGGCATCGACGGTCACCGGCAGCGCCAGCCGCTCGTCGACCATCTTGTCGGCCTTTGCTGCGGTCGGCGCCAGCGTCTGATAGCCAAGCGTGCCGCCGGCCGAGGCGACGCCGAAGGCGGCGATGGCGTATTTCATCATGTGCGGCTGGCTGGCGTAATTGCCGCCATTATAGTCGGGATCGTTGCGGATGGTTTCCAGCATCAGCCGCCGCAGCATCCAGTTGCGCGCCGCCATTTCGGTCGGCTGCGACGCCATCGGTACCAGCGCATCCATGAGGTGCGGATACCTCACGCCCCAGATCCAGGTATGCATGCCGCCCATCGAATTGCCGATCACGAGCCGCAGATGCTTTATGCCGAGACCCTCGGTGACCAGGCGGTACTGCGCGTCGACCATGTCGGTATAGTCGTATTTCGGAAACGCCGTCTTCATGCCGTCGGACGGCTTTGCGGATTTGCCGTGGCCGATGCCGTCGGGAATGATGATGTAGTATTTTGCGGCATCGAGCGGTTGGCCGGGACCGAACAGCTCGCCCGCGAAGGTCGGCGTCAGCATGCTCGCGGCCGAGCCGCCGGATCCGTGCAGCACCAGCACCGGCTGGCCCGAGGGCTGGCCGACGGTGGTGTAGTGCAACTGCAGCTCCGGCATGGTCTCGCCGGTGTGGAATTTGAAATCCCTGGCGATCCAGTCGCCCTGCTTCGGTGCGGGATAGTCCGCCGCCAGCGCGGTAAAAGAGGTCATTGCAAGGACAGCCGATAGCACCGCGCGCGAACATTTCATGGATGGCGTCTCCCCGGGGCGCGGCCGCTCTTTAACCGGGGCCGCTTGGGGCGCGAACCTATCACGCCATGCGGGCCGAGCCGAGACGGGTGCGCCGCGGCTCCTTGCAAAAATTTTTGTCGTGCAAGGGGAATACTATGGCGTGTCCTCGACATCGGTGTCGGGACGGTCGCCGCCCGCGGCGGTTTCGGTGTGCCACTTGCCGTCAGGCGTTTCATATTCGATCGCCTCGGTGCGTCCGGGCACGCGCTGCTCGGTGGCGGCGCGCTTGGCGGCCGCCAGCGCCGCGGCGTGGGTCGCAAACGGCTCGGAAAATACGCCATCGACGGTATAGGCCCAGCCGCCGTCGTGCTGGACGATTTTGTAGATGACATGAGACATGGGCGGAAACTCTCTGGATTTTGCCGGGACGGCGGGGGTGAACGTGACGGCCATTCTATGCCAAAATGAGCGTTGATGCAGGTATTTGAAGCAGGGCCGGGCGGATTTGGGAGAAAAAGCAATGTGCCGGAACATCAAGACGCTGTTCAATTTCGAGCCGCCCGCGACCGAGGATGAAATCCACGCCTCCGCGCTGCAGTTCGTGCGCAAGCTTTCGGGCTTCAACAAGCCGTCGCAGGCCAACGCCGAGGCCTTCGACCGCGCGGTCGCCGAGGTCGCCGCCTCGGCCCGGCACCTGCTGACCTCGCTGCACACGCATGCGCCGGCGCGCGACCGCGATATCGAGGCGGAGAAGGCGAAGGAGCGCTCCAAGCTGAGGTTCGGGTGAGAGGTCAGCAGGTCGCGATCTGGATGATGGAGACGGGAGCGGTGCTGATCCCGGTCGCCGTCTGGTGTGCTATGCTGATTTATGATCATTTCGACCCGATGTGCGGCGCGCGGCCTTGCGCCAATACGTCGTCGACAACCACTATATGGATACGCTGGCGTTTCACGCCATTTCCGACGCCATGATCATCGACAAATTCGGCTACAAGGAATGCCCTCGAAAGTGAGCAGCCGCTGACGGCCTGGCATTACCCGTCACTTGCGGGGAGAGGAGGAGGCGGCGTACGGAGCTAATTCGCTACTTCTTCTTGTCCTTGTGGCGCTTCTTTTTCTTTTCCTTGCGACGCTCCTCGTCCTCCTCATCGTCGCCGGCCCCTTCGCCGTGTTCGCCCGCTTCCAGCACGGCGCGTTCGCGCTCGGCGGCTTCGTGCTCGCGCAATCGCTTGTAATCCTCGTAAGCATCGAACAGGAGATGCAACCACGGCATCACCTGCTCGATCGACGGCAGCTGGCCGGGCGGATCGGGTTCTCCGCGTGGACCGGCCGGGCCCTGTGGGCCGGCCTTGCCCTGAGCCCCGGCTTCGCCGCGCGGCCCTTGTGGACCGGGCTTGCCTTGCGGACCCGGTTTGCCGCGCGGACCTTCCGGTCCGGGCCGTCCGGGATGGCCCTGCGGACCGGCGCGCCCGGGCTCGCCGCGTGGCCCTTGCGGCCCCTGTCGTCCTTGCCGGGTCTCTTCCGCCACGCGCGTTACTCCGATGGGTCAGGCTTTTTCCTTAGCAGCCGTCCGATTGCAGCATCAATTGCGCGGATCGTCCGGCCCGCAACGATCAACATCAATCCGCGTCCCATATGACAGGCAGGTTCAACAGCCCGCGAAACGCCCAGCCGCCGATCCGCACCGGCTGGCGCACGTCGAGTCGCAGGCCCTTCAGCCGCGCGAAGATGCCGGGCAGCGCCACGTCCGCGACCATGGCGCGCGAGGCAAAAGCGCCGGCGCAATAATGCGGGCCGGCGCCGAACGCGATGCTCTTGGCGGTGTCGCGGGTGATGTCGAAACGATCGGGATCGGCAAAACAGGCCTCGTCGCGGTTGGCCGAGCCGAACATGAAGAACACGCGATCCTCCGGTTCGAAATCGACGCCGCCATACGACCAGGGCTTTGCCACCCGCCGCGGTGACATGCCGATCGGCGCGATCCAGCGCGCATATTCCTCGAACACGTCGATCCATTTTGCCTTGCCGGCGGCGACCAGCGCGAGCTGGTCGGGATGCGTCAGCAGCGCCCAGATCGTCCCCGAAATGGCGTCGCGCGGCTCGTTCTGTCCGCCCGAGATCGCAAGCTTGACGTTGGCGCGCACGCTTTCGATTCGCATGCCAGCGGCGAGCAGCACGCTGAGGATGGAATGGTTGGGGTGTCTTGTCACGACCGGGATCATGTCGTCGATCGCCGCATCGATTCCCGCGGTCGCGGCATGGCAGCGCGCCTCGACCTCCTTGTTGCCGGTGTAATTGGCGATGCCGTCGATCATCGCCTGCGACCACGCATCCATATCCTCAAAGCGCATGTTGGTCAGCCCGGTGATGTCCTTCAGACATTCCGCCGACAGTGGCAGCGCGAACGCCTTGCAGAGATCGGCGTGGCCCGAAGGCGCGAGCTGTTCCAGGATGCGGTCGGCATGGGCCTTGAACTGCCGGCTCCAGGTGTCGCGCACCGCGCGCGGCGACACCGCGGGGAACATCGCGGCGCGCTCGGCCCTGTGCGCCTCGCCGTCCTTGCGCATCATGTTGTGGCCCATCAGGGTGTTCATCAGTCCGGCCGGCTGATGCGAGGAGAACACGTCGATGCGCTTCTCCTGGGTAAAGATGTCGTCGCGCCGGGTGAAGACGGTCGAGCCGAGCTGCGGCACGAACGCGATCGGCGCATCCCGCCGCATGGCCGCGAGATCCGGATACGGATCGGCCCAGAACGAGGCGACGTCGATGTCGAAATGCGGAGCGTTGGACATGGCGCGGGCGTCCGGTGCGGCGGATGGCGCACAGGGTGGCCAAGCGCAGCCGGACTGTCAAATTCTTGCCGCGTGGCGCGCCGGTCTCTAGTCGTGATGCATGGGCACGTCACGTCCGTCGGCCGCATATTGCCGGATCTTGTTGCGCATCGTGCGCACGGACAACCCGAGCAGGCGCGCGGCGTGCGTACGGTTGCCGTCGCAATGGCGAAGGGTTTGCAGCACGAGCTCCCGTTCGATCTGCTCGACGGTCGATCCGATCAACAGCGGCACAATTTCATTGGGGGCCAGCGAAGGCACCGGCATTTCCGGCGCGGGCACCGTCAACTCATGGGTCATGGACACCTCCCGATCAACGCCCGCTCGATCCCGGAGCGGAAACATCGAGAAACCAACTACCCCCAACGTCCGAGACCGTGGGCGGAGTCGGTTAACAAATCCTTAACGCCGGTCCATCCATCTTCCTCGCAAGAACCCTTTTCGAAGATGGATGGGTACCCGGTCATCGAGCTCGAAGACGGCGCTGCATGGTTTCTGCCTCCACGGCGCCCGAAGAGATCGCGCGGCATATTCAGAATGCAGGGAGCGGCCGGCTCGATCGCAAGCCGCTCCCGATGCGGACGCAGAATTTACAGCGCGTTGAGGTCTTTCATGAGTTGGGCGAGGTTGAGCCCCTCGAGCGAGACGTCGGTAGGCGGCACCAGCATTTCGTCGGACACGTAGGCCACCACTTCGTCGCAATATTTCTTGTAGAACCGTGGCGTCATGAGCTGCAGTCTGCCCCAGGTCACGACAACGATGTTGCCCTTCGCATCACGGCCGACGCCTGGAACATAGTGACCGTCCTTCGGGGCCGGTCCCGGCGTCACGTCCCACGGCTTGCCGGATTCGAATTGGGCCATCGCCGAATCCGGGAATCGGAAGCCGATACCGACCGCTCCGAACAGATACATTGCGAGGATCAACTGGTCGATGTTTCCGGGTGACAGCGCAAGGTAGGCCTTTACTTTGTGCCGCTTGCCGTTGGCGTCGAGCACGCCGGTCTTGCGCCGGTATGAAGCCGCGACCTGCACGTCCGTGCCTTGATCGGTATTGGGATCGCTCTTCTTGAAGCCGGTGACGGCAGAGTAGACCTCGAGTACGACATTGTCGTCGAAACTCGCCGTCTTGTTGGCTTCCTTGTTCCAAAGCATTGTCTCATGGGCGGCGCCGGCCCAAACGCAATCGCCGTAGTCCTTGTTGCCCAGGATTCCCCAACCCGAGCCGACCAGGCTTTGATGACCGAAAACTTTCGGCGGCGTTGGAAGATTCGGCTTCACGAGATATGACGCGAGCTTGAATTTGATCGCCCCTCGGCGGGCAGGCTTTTTTCCGAGCTTGAACGGGAAAACCTTGGGCGCAACAATTGCTTTTCTTGCCATGACGATAATCTCCCTGCCAAATTGCAGTGGTTGTATCGTTACATAACAACCGTTAAGCGTGCAATATGGGTTCGCGCCGCTCAGATCGTCCGGTAGCCGCCGTCTGCCATCACGATCGATCCGGTGACGTAGGCCGACAAATCCGACGCCAGGAAAATCGCCGGCCCCACGATGTCCTCCGGCTTGCCGGCGCGGCCGAGCGGGGTGTGGTCTATGAAGATCTTCACCAGCGCGGGATCGCTGGCGCGCACCTTTTCGTTCAGCGGCGTTTCGATGAAGCCGGGGCCGATCGCATTGACGCGCACGCCGTCCCTGCCGAGTTCGGCGGCGAGCGCCTTGGTGAAGCCGAGCACGCCGTGTTTGGAGGCGGTGTAGGCCGGCGAACTCGGCGTGCGCAGGTGCACGAAGGACTGGATCGAGCCGATATTGACGATGCGCCCCTTGGCCGCGCGCAAGGGATCGAGAAACGCATGCGTGACATTGAAGACGCCGGTGAGGTTGATGGCGATGATGTCTTCCCAATCCCTGATCACGGCCTCGGTTGCTCCCAGCATGCCGTTGCGGCGGGCGATGCCGGCATTGTTGACCAGGATCGAAACCTGCCCGGCCTTGTCGGCGACCTCTCTTGCCACCGCGATGCAATCTTCGCGGCTGGTGACATCGAGCGCAAAACTCTGCGCCTTGCCGCCGCTGTCGCGGATCTCCTGCGCCGCCTCCGCTGCCGCTTTCCCGTTGATGTCGAGCAGCACCATTTGCGCGCCCTCGCGCGCATAGCCCTGCGCGATGGCCCGCCCGATGCCGGAGCCTGCGCCGGTGACGACCGCGATATGGTTCTGGAGAAGGGCCATGGGGGTTTCCTCTGCTTTTTGGTTTTTGGGCTTTCGATGCAAATTAATTCAAAATGGCAGGGGCGGAAACGAAAAGCTTTACCGGCCCGCTGTATTGGCGTTGTCCATGGACCGACGGCTCGCGCAATGGAAACTCGATATCGACCGCATCTGGTCGGCGGCCGCGCCCGACTATCACGAAGCGGCCTGCCTTGCCGACGATCTCGTGCGGTTCAGCGAGGAGACGACGCTGCGGCAGGCGGCCGCGCAGGCATTGCCGATCCTGCGTAGCGCATCGGTTCAAAAAACCGACCAGGCCGTCCAGGACGCCGCGCGGCGCCGGCTCGGCGTGCTTCGCGAAGCCGTGCACGCGCTCACGACCCCGCAATTCGGCAAGCGTCAGATCAACGTCAAGGCCCTGACACCGGAGGAGGGCTATCGGCGGACGCTCGGATTGCCGTTCGGCCGCAGCCTCTCCCGGGCCGAGATCCACCGCGCCTACAAGCACCTGGCCAAGCGCGCGCACCCGGACGCCGGCGGCAGCGCGCAGGAATTTCAGGAAATCTCCGCGGCGCGCGATGCGCTGATCAGGCAGAGGTGAGCCGGCCGATTGATGCGGGGCGCCAATGCTTCGCGCGAAATGCACCTTGGCGTACAGAGGGCGCGGTCGCTTGTGAACAATTTTAGATTGCATTAAGATGCAGTCGATAGATCGTCGCTGCCGTGGGCCTTTGCAACTTCGTCCTTTGCAGCTTGGGCCTTTGCAATCTGGATTTCCGCAAAAAAGAGTTTTGTCATGGAAGAAGTGCACTTGAAGGCGTTCGAGTCGCTGCCGCATTCATCGACCTGCCGCCTGATCGATTTCGAGAAGGCGGATGTGGTGCCGGGTTTCGTCCCGAAGACGTTTTTCCTGATCACCGCGGGGATCAAGCCGTGGCTGACGATGAAGGTGGAGTTGCATCCGCAGATCCATATCGGGCAGCCGGAATATTGGGGCATCGAGGTGGTCGCCTGCCAGGCCGGCGTCGGGCTGCCGCAAACGGCGCCCTATCACACCACGCTCGATATCACGCATCTGCTCGGCATCAAGGGCATCGAGGTGATCGGCGCCTCGTGCAAGAAGCGGTTCAATGTGCCGTAGGGCGCGATTCTGCGATGTAGGCCCTGCGCGCATAAAATGGCGGGCACACCTGGCTGATTTCGGCGTCCTTTTCCTCGCTGAGAAAGATAACGTCGAGATTTGCCCTGGTGTTGAACAGCGCCGCGAACGTCCTGCCGGCCTGCGCGACCAGTTTCTCGCTGTCTTCCCCGTCGTCGGTCAGCAAGGCCAGCATCACGCCGGAGGTCTTGCCGTCATAGAGGACGCGGGCGAGGTAGGCCCTGATCACGGTGCGATCGAGACCGAGCACGACGCCGAGCGCTTCCTTCAGCCGCCGCTCGTCCGGTCCGTCCTGCTCGCCGAGCACGGTGATGTCGGGCGTGGTGAATTCGTCGATCATCTGCATCTCCCGGTGATGCGCGCTCGCGCGCTACTTCTGTTGCAGGCAACTCGGATAGGGCGCGGCTTCGCCCGGCACGATTGCGCAGAGCCGGATCGGCATCAGCTCGTGCAACCGTCCCTGCCATTTTGCCTCGTCGATGTCACCACCCGATGACGCAGGCTGCGTGCGCTCCGCCCACTGGATCGTATAGGCATCGGAACTTCCCTTCACAGCTATGATCAGCGCGGTCTCGCCGTGGCCGTCCGCGCCGACCTTGCCGCAGCCTGCCACCGCGGCGTAGGCCTCGTGCGCGCCGAACTTCGTCGCGCCAAGGCCATGAGCGACAAAGCTGTCCGGACAGGCCCGCTTGAAGCCACCCGCGATCACGCCTGCGAGGCCCTGCGGCGAGAAATTGTCCGCGTCCGCCTGGCCCCTGGCGCCGGTGATCGTGATCATCTGCGACCATTGCTTGACGGTCTCGCCCTTCGGCACGGCCTCGCGGATGTAGAAACTATCCCTGGTGCCCTCGGACACGGCGGCGAAGTTCGCCGGCATGGAGAACCGCACCAATTGCCCGAACACCGGCGAGATCACCGTGAGCGACGCCGGCGCTTCCGGGCTTTCCGCGCGCGACGGCTCGGCGATGCTGCAGAACAGGCCGATCGAAGCGAAGGCGGCTAGGTTTGTCGCGGCGAAATTCATGGCGGGGCCTGCCGGTTGGTGAAAGAACGGTGGGCACGGCGCGAGATGCGCACGTGCCCACCCGATCCGCCGATCGAACGTGTTAGAACGCGCACTTGCCCTTGCGCAGCATGTGTTCCTTGACGGCGAGCGCCTCGACCAGCGTCGGCACCGGCGCGCTCACGGTCCTGTAGTCGGACGGGAACGGTTTTGTCGGAATGGTCTGGTCCCAGACCTGGCAATAACCGGTGCCCTCCCAGCGGATCAGATGAAACGCGGCTTCGGCCGGGCTGGTTGCGGCAAGAGCGGTGAGGCCGAGGCCGGCCGCGGCGCACGGAATCAAAATTCGACGCATTTTAATGATGGCTCCTGTTGAAAAACATCCGCCGTCTCCGCAAGCGGACTTGGGGAGGCGCCGTGCCCGGGTTGAACGGACCGGCCACGATTGAGTGTCGGCAACCGGCGATCGGGTTCAAAGGATAAGTGCAAGGTGAGGCCTGCGGGCAGGTCCGCTGCAGCTCAAAAGCGAAGGCGGAAGTCGTTACCCGCCATCGTCGCTGCCACCGCAAGGGCGAATTAGGCTTTGCCGATCCCGCCCATCGGCTACACTCCCAAAAGCGCGACTCAATCCGCGTCGCGACGCCTGCCTCTCAACCGGGAATTTTAGCAATGAAGATGTCAACCGCCATTCGTGCCGCGCTGGTCGCGCTGAGCGCTTTCGCCGGCGCCACGCTGTCCTCCGCCGCCCATGCCGACGAAGGCTTCGTGTCGCTGACGATCTACAAGGCCGGCTGGATCATCGGCGGCTCCGG
>JBAUUA010000752.1:0-3695 GCA_049582465.1 Bradyrhizobium sp.
CCCGAATAGCTGTGGAATCTGCCCCGCGCATAAGCGTGGGATACCGCCTTCATGAGTTCGCTGACCTCGGACTCCAGATATTGGTTGGCCACGATCAAGGTGCGGATCGTCGATCGCAAGTCACCGCCACAGGCCGCGATCGCCTGATCCACCGACGTCTCCAGCCCCTCGCCCTCTTCTGTTTTCGGTTCTGACGAAGCGGACATGTCGCGTTTCCATGATGAGCGGCGCCACGAATGTTCTTCTTTTGTTCTTCTAAAGTCAATAAGCCAATCGGCGCCCCTAACCGTCACACCGGCAGCAGCGCGCCTCAAATCTCGTCTGGCCACGCGTTGTGAACTGAGGCCAGCGCCCGACCTATCTCGGCAGCCGTCTCAGGCAGCCTTGGGCAGTTTGTCAGTCAGGATATCGATCTTGTGGATAGAGGGCGGCGTGGCGAAGAGATCGGCCGCCTTGGCCATCAACGCCGCCGCTACCTTGCCGTTCAGATGCGCCTGGCGCCCGGCTTCGTCATTGAACGTATCGAAAATGGCAAACCGCGACGGACCTTCCTGGATGGCGTACCAGGTCACCGTTCCGGATTCGGCATCCACCAGCGGCAAAGCCGAACGCAAGAATTCGGCGACTTCCTTTTCCTTGCCGGGCTTGGCTTCGAGCGGCACATACAGCGCAACCTTGCTCATGAAAGCCTCCTGCGATGATTGAATAACCGGCGCTTCGGCGCGCGGCGCTTGCCAAACGGATCAGCCCCGCTGATGGTTCCCGGCGGCAAGGACCCGTTCACGCATTGGTAGGTACCAGATGGCCACTGTAACAATTCTGTCGCACAGCAAAACTAGACAGGGGCAACGGCTTAGCCGGCTTTTCTAATGGGGGAGATTTCAATGCGCCGCTCAATATTGTTGCTGTCCGCAGGCATGATGACGCTGTCCGCCGCCGCGGCGTCAGCCCAGAACAACACCCCCCACAACCTGATCCTGTTCGTCCCGGACGGGCTGCGCGGGCAGATTGTCACGCCGCAGACCGCGCCGGCCATGGCGGAGATCCGCGAAAAGGGGGTCAATTTCAGGAATTCACACTCGATGTTCCCGACCTTCACCATGGCCAACGGATCGGCCATGGCGAGCGGGCATTATCTCGGCGATACCGGCACCTTCAGCAACACGATCTATACCGGCTTTTCGTCCGCGCCCGCCGGCGATACCGTCGTCCCCTTCCTCGAAAACGATGCGGTGCTGGGCGATGTCGACGAGCATTTCGGCGGCGATTATCTGAACGAGGAAACCATCCTGAAGATGGCCCGGGCCAAGGGCTTCAGCACGGCCGCGATCGGCAAGGTCGGCCCGACGCTGATCTTCGACCACACCGACCGCGCCGACCGTCCCGGCCTGCATTCGATCGTGATCGACGATTCCACCGGCGGCAAGAACGGCGTTCCGCTGTCCGATGAGATGAAAGAAGCACTCACCAAGGCCAACCTTCCGCTGGCGACACCCTCGCGCGGCGACAACGCCAAGGCCGGCGACGCCAAGACGCCGGGGACCACGGTGGCCAATGTCGCGCAGCAGGCCTATTTCGCCGACGTCGCCAGCAAGATCGTGCTGCCGATGTTCAAGGCGCGCGGCAAGCCGTTCGTGCTGGTGTTCTGGTCGCGCGATCCCGATGGAAGCCAGCACAATACCGGCGACAGCCTCAACACCGTGACGCCGGGGATCAACGGGCCGACCTCGATGGCCGGCATCAAGAACGCCGACGACAACCTGGCGGAGTTGCGCAAGGCGCTCGACGATCTCGGTCTTTCCGCCACCACCAACATCATTGTCTCCGCCGACCACGGATTCTCGACGATTTCGAAGGAAAGCAAGACCAGCCCGTCGGCGAAGGCGACTTACGCTGACACGCCGAAGGATTTCCTGCCGATGGGCTTCCTCGCGCTCGATCTGGCGAAAGCGCTGGACCTGCCGCTGTACGATCCCAACGACAAGAACGCGCGCGTCGGTGACAATGCGCATCCAAAGGCCGGCAACGGCGTGCTCGGAAAGGATCCGGCAAAGCCGGATCTGGTGGTCGCCACCAATGGCGGATCGGACCTGATCTATCTTCCGAACAGGGACAAGAAGCTGGCGGACCGGGCGATCAAGGCGCTGCTCGACCAGGACTATGTCAGCGGGCTGTTCGTCGACGACAAGCTCGGCCGCTTCCCAGGGACCTTGCCGATGTCGCAGCTCAATTTGAAGGGCAAGGCGGTAACGCCCAATCCGTCGATCGTGGTCAACTTCCGTTCCTACGTGGAGGGATGCAGCGAACCGACCAATTGCTCCGTCGAAGTCGCCGATACGGTGCTGCGGCAGGGCCAGGGCATGCACGGCAGCTTCGGCCGCGGCGACACCATGAATTTCATGGCGGCGATCGGTCCCAATTTCAAAGCCGGCTATGTCGATGCGCTGCCGGTCAGCAATGCCGATGTCGGCATGACCATCGCAGAGCTGATGGGGTTGCATGCGTCGGCCAACGGCGGGCTGGTGGGCCGGGTGATCTCGGAAGCCCTGCCCAACGGCATAACCCCGAAGGCGTTTGACGGAAAGCTCGTCTCCAAGCCGGCGGCCAACGGCCTGCAAACAGTCGTGAAGTACCAGCGCGTGCTGTCACAACGCTATTTCGACGCGGCCGGATTCCCCGGCCGTACCGTCGGGCTCGACGCGGAAACCGGCAAACAAAAAACGGCGGGGAAATAACCCCCGCCGTTGCTGCCACAGGCTGTCCCGTCGCCCGAATTTACATCCCGATGTCGAACACGTTCGGCAGTTGCGTCGTCAGCGGCAGCGTCGCGGCGCCGACGATGGTGGCGACCAGCGCCATCAGCGTGCGGTTGCAGCGCTGCTTGCCGCGCATCTGGCCGGCGATCCACTCCAGCACTTCGGTGTTGACGCCTACCGCCCGGGTCGACGCCCAGCTTTCGATCGCGGTTTCCGGCGACAGGGCGACGGTGCGGGACGGCACGGGCAGGCCCGACGCCGAGGCCGCGTGGTGCACGACCGCCTTGGCCAGCAGATCGTCGAAAAGTCCATCGTCGCTGCGCTCGGCAGCGGCATCATTGATCTCGAACAGCGCTTCGGCTTCGGCCCGGCTGACCGGCTGACCGTCGACCGCGGTCGCGGTCAGGATGCGCGCGCACCAGGCGGCATCGAAGGCATCAAGCGCCCGGGAAAAATGCACCCGGCCTTTGGTGGTGGGCCCTTCCCCGGTGATGACGCCATCGCGGACGACGGTGAGAGCTTGGGCGGCGGTGTCGCGGCAGGAAATCTTGGAGGGTTCGAGCGCAGCGATTGCTTCGGGTAACTTCAGGGCAGCGGCGGACATAGGTGGGTACTACTTCTCGGTTTTGTTGCAGGCCAGCATTTCCATGCCGGACGTAAACGAGTGGTTAACGATTCGAAACTTGCTTCGCGGGCTTTTTAGATGGTTGCCGATTTGTCGCCATCAGAACCGTAGAAGTTCGGTCTCCGAACCGGGGCCGGGGTATTGGGAGCGATAAGAGGCAATATCGGGGCGATCAGGACATTTGCCCCATAGTGGCTTTTTTGCCGCACAAGCGCGGAGCGAAAGAAGATGCTAGGAGTTCCCTTTGCCGGAGAAAGATCTCACCTTTTTTCCACGGCCATTCACTTAAACGCTTTCGCCCCCTATAGTTAGGA
>JBAUUA010000753.1:0-1638 GCA_049582465.1 Bradyrhizobium sp.
GTCGGTCAACATCCCGCAAGGCGTGGAAGACGGCACCCGCATCCGGCTTGCCGGCGAAGGCGAGGCCGGCGTTCGCGGCGGTCCGTCCGGCGATCTCTACATTTTCCTGTCGCTGGCGAGCCACGAATTCTTCCAGCGCGATGGCGCCGACCTGCATTGCCGCGTCCCGATCTCGATGGTGACGGCCGCATTGGGCGGCGAATTCGAAGTGCCGACCATCGACAAGGGCAAGACCAAGGTGAAAATTCCCTCCGGCACCCAGTCCGGCCGGCGGTTTCGCATTGCATCAAAAGGCATGCCGGTGCTGCGCTCGCGCCAGACCGGCGACATGTATGTCCAGGTCGTGGTCGAAACGCCCCAGAACCTAACCAAGAAGCAGCAGGAATTGCTGGCCGAGTTCGAAAAATTATCGTCCGGCGCAACCCAACCCGAAGCGGCGGGTTTCTTCACCAAGGTCAAGGACTTCTTCGGCACCCGCGCCACTCCGTAAGCGCGGTCAATGGCTTGACCGTATCGCCTGCGACCTATACGTGTTTATGACTATTTTCTGACACTGCCGCTTGACGCGGTCCCGCCTGGTAGCGACATGCCTTTGCAATCGTCCGTGCGTGCGTTGAAGAAACCTCTTCGTCTCGACGACGAGGTTCGTTTTCTTCGTTCATGGATCGAGAAGCCGCTGCACATGGGCGCGGTGATGCCGTCGGGACGGGTGCTGGCCCGCACCATGGCGCAGTATGTCGATATCAAATCCGAAGGGCCGGTCGTCGAACTTGGACCGGGGACCGGTGCGATCACCAACGCGCTGATCGAGCATGGCGTCGATCAGAAGCGTCTCGTACTGGTCGAATATAATCCGGGCTTCTGCGCGCTGCTGCGCGAGCGCTATCCGCACGCCAAGGTAGTGCAGGCCGACGCCTATACGCTGCGCGATTCACTGCGCAACGTCCTGAGCGCTCCGGCCTCCGCCGTGGTTTCCGGCCTGCCGCTGGTGACGAAGCCGATGCTGACGCGGCTGAAACTGATCCGCGAGGCTTTTGTCGCGATGGCGCCCGGCGCGCCGTTCGTGCAGTTCACCTATTCGGTGGCGCCGCCGATTCCGAAGTCGCTGCCCGGCGTGTCCACGGAAGCCTCCGAACGCATCTGGATGAACCTTCCGCCGGCGCGTGTCTGGGTGTATCGCAAGCACTGAGCCCTCTTGCGCCGCTTTGCGCTGGCGGGTTCGCCAGCAAAGCGATTCTTAAATCATGTCTGCCCTGAAGATTTTGGTGATCCCCGGCTCGCTGCGCACCGGCTCGCTCAATGCGAGGCTTGCGGCCACCGTCGCCTATGAATTCTCCCAGGCCGGCGCCGACGTCACCCGCATCTCGCTCGCCGATTTTCCGCTGCCGATCTATGAGGGCGATCTGCAGAGCAAATCGGGCGTGCCGAAGAATGCCGTCAATCTCAAGCGCATGATGTCGGCGCATCACGGTGTCCTGATCGTGACGCCGGAATATAATTCCTCGGTGCCGCCGCTGGTCAAGAACACCATCGACTGGGTGAGCCGGGTGCAGGACGGGCAGGAACGCCGCGGCCAGATATTTCGCGAACGTCCCTTTGCGATCGCGGCCGCTTCCGAAGGCCGGCTCGGCGGCACGC
>JBAUUA010000754.1:0-18510 GCA_049582465.1 Bradyrhizobium sp.
GATCTGTTGGCCGAGGTTGGCATTCCTGCGGCGGAAAAGCGCATCGACGCCTATCCGCACGAATTCTCCGGCGGCATGCGCCAGCGCGTGGTGATCGCGCTCGCCATCTGCGCCGAGCCGGAACTGATCATCGCCGACGAGCCGACCACCGCGCTCGACGTTTCCGTGCAGGCCCAGATCATCTCGCTGATAAAACGCCTCGGACGCGATCACGGCACCGCTGTCATGCTGGTAACCCACGACATGGGCGTGATCGCCGAGACCTGCGACCGCGTCGCGGTGATGTATTCGGGCCGTATCGCCGAAATCGGCCCGGTGCGCGAAGTCGTGCAGAACCCGCTGCACCCCTATGCCAAGGGCCTGATGGGCGCGATCCCGACGCTATCGGGCGATGCCAAACGGCTGGTCCAGATTCCCGGCTCGATGCCGCGGCTTTCGGCGATCCCGCCGGGCTGCGCCTTCAACCCGCGCTGCGCCTTCGCCTTCGACCGCTGCCGGGTCGAGCGGCCGGAGCCGATCCGGCAGGGCGAGCAGGCCGTTGCCTGTCACCTGTACGATACGGCGGCCAGGGACAACGCGGCATGACGGCGTCGCCCTTCATCGAGGTGAAGAATCTGCGTCGCGTCTTCGACGTTTCGAAGCCGTGGCTGAACCGGGTGCTCGAAGGCGGTCATCTGGAATTCCTGAAGGCGGTCGACGGCGTGACCTTCGACATCGCCAAAGGCGAAACTTTCGCCCTCGTCGGCGAATCCGGTTCAGGCAAGACCACGGTTGCCCGCATGGTAGTCGGGCTGCTGCCGCCGACCTCCGGCGAAGTCATCATCGACGGCGTCTCGATGAGCGCGGTCAAACAGATGCAGGCGCGCCGGCTGTTGCGCCGCCGCATCCAGATGATCTTCCAGGATCCCTATGCGAGCCTCAACCCGCGGCTTCGGGTCGATGCCATCGTCGCCGAGCCGATCCGCGCCTTCGACCTGATCCAGGGCGAGCGCGAAATCCGGGCCCGGGTCGGCGAACTCCTCAATCTGGTCGGCCTGCACGCCGACGACGGCTGGAAATATCCGCATGAGTTTTCCGGCGGGCAGCGGCAGCGCATCGCGATTGCGCGGGCGCTCGCCTCCGAAGCCGAGTTCATCGTCTGCGACGAGCCGACCTCCGCGCTCGACGTCTCCGTGCAGGCGCAGATCCTCAATCTAATGCGCGACCTACAGGACAAGTTCGGCCTCACCTACCTCTTCATCAGCCACAACCTCGCCGTGGTCCGCCACATGGCGAGCCGCATCGGCGTGATGTATCTCGGCCGTATCGTCGAAATCGCAGAGGGGCGCGAACTCTTCAACAATCCGCGGATGCCTTACACCAGAATGTTGCTCGGCGCGGTGCCGGATCTTGCGATGTCCGGTCGCCAGCGGATTCCGGTCAAGGGCGAGATTCCCAACCCGATCGATCCGCCGCCTGGCTGCGCGTTCAACCCGCGCTGCCCGCTGGCGTTCGATCTCTGCCGCCGGCAGGCCCCCGAACTGATCGACGGCGTCGCCTGCCATGCCGTCAATACTCCCGCCGGCGCCGAAGTCCCGGCATGATCACGGGGATGGGAGCATGGCCGCGCGTGGTGCCGGTTGGCAGGCCGGCTCGGCTGTGGTCAAGTGCGCCCGCCCGACGGCAGCAGCGTAACACTGGATTCCCATGAGCAACATCAACCCCGATCCATTCACGACCAGGCCTGAGATCGAAGGCACTTTCGGGGTCGTCACCTCGACCCACTGGATCGCCACCGCGGTCGGGATGGCCACCCTGGAGAAGGGCGGCAATGCCTTCGACGCCGGCGTCGCCACCGCGTTCACGCTGCAGGTGGTCGAGCCGCATCTGAACGGTCCGGGCGGCGACGTGCCGATCATCGTGCACGACGTCAGACGCGGCCGGACCGAAGTGATCTGCGGCCAGGGTCCTGCGCCGCAAGGGGCGACCATCGCGCATTATCGCAACGAAGGGCTGGAGATGGTCCCCGGCACCGGGCTTCTGGCGGCCTGCGTTCCCGGCACCTTCGAATCCTGGATGCTGCTGCTGCGCGACTACGGTACCTTGCGGCTGCGCGACGTGCTGGAACCCGCGATCGCCTATGCCGGCGACGGCTACCCGCTGGTGGAGCGCGCCTCGGCAACCATTCAGACCGTCGAGCAATTATTCCGGAAGCACTGGACCACTTCGGCGGCGGTCTATCTGCCCAACAATGAGGTGCCAAAGCCCGGCACGCTCTTCACCAACAAGACGCTGTCGGAAACCTACGCCCGCATCCTCAAGGAAGCGGAAAGCGCAGGTTCCGATCGCATCGCCCAGATCGAGCGTGCGCGCAAGGCCTGGTCGCATGGTTTTGTCGCCGAAGCGATCGACGAGTTCTGCCGCACGCAGGCGGTGATGGACGTCTCCGGCTCGCCGCATCGCGGCGTGCTGCGCGCCGACGACATGGCGCGCTGGCAGCCGTCGGTCGAAGCGCCGCTGACCTACGACTATGGGCGCTACACCGTCTGCAAGGCCGGCGTCTGGAGCCAGGGCCCCGTGATGCTGCAGCAGCTTGCGCTCTTGAAGGGATTTGCGCTCGATGGGCTCGATCCGACAGGTCCCGAGTTCATCCATCTGCAGGTCGAATGCGCCAAGCTCGCTTATGCCGACCGCGAGAAGTTCTACGGCGACCCGAACTTCACCGAGATTCCGATCGCGACGCTGTTGTCCGATGCCTACAATGACGAGCGGCGCAAGCTGATCTCCGAAAACGCCTCCCTCGATTTCGTTCCCGGCTCCGTCGAAGGCTTTGGTGCGGTGGTCAAACTGCGCCGCCAGGAGGGTCATCGCGAGGCGGTCGGCGCCATGGGCGCGGGCGAGCCCACCGTCGGCCGCTTTGGCGAGGTGCGCGGCGACACCGTGCATTTCGACATCATCGACCAGGCCGGCAACATGGTTTCGGCGACGCCGTCCGGCGGCTGGCTGCAGTCGTCGCCGGTGATTCCGAAACTCGGCTTCTGCCTCGGCAGCCGCGCCCAGATGTTCTGGCTGGAGGAAAATCACCCGGCGGCGCTGGCGCCGGGCAAGCGGCCGCGCACCACGCTCTCACCGACCATGGCGCTGCGCGACGGCGATCCGTATCTCTCGTGGGGCTCGCCCGGCGGCGACCAGCAGGATCAATGGATCACGCAATTCTTCCTGCGGCACGTTCATGCCGGGATGAACCTGCAGGAAGCGATCGACGCGCCGGCCTGGCATTCCGAGCATTTCCCGATCTCGTTCTGGCCGCGCACCGCGCGCCCCGGCGTGCTCGTGGTCGAGAACCGCGTGCCGAAGGCGACCGTCGACAACCTCAGCAGTCGCGGGCATATCGTGGAGACCGGCCCCGACTGGTCGGAAGGCCGCCTTACCGCCGCCTCGAAAGTCGGACGCCGCCGCCGCGCCGCCGCCAATCCCCGGGGCATGCAGGGCTATGCGGCCGGACGATAGAGCATGACCGGCGAAAAGTGGGAACCGGTTTTCCGAAAAGATCATGCTTAAGCTGAAAGGGCTGAGATGACCTGGTCGATCATCGCCCGAGACAATGCCACCGGCCAGTTCGGCATCGCCCTCGCCACAAGATTCTTCGCCGTCGGTGCGCGCGTGCCTTTTATCGTCGCAGGTCACGGCGCGATCGCGACACAGGCGCTGGTCAATCCCTATTACGGCATCGACGGCGTGAGGCTGCTGCGCGAGGGACGAGAGCCCCGCGCAATCGTCGATACGCTGATCGCAGCCGACGCCGGGCGTGAGACCCGCCAGCTTCACATCATGGACGTCTCCGGCCGGATCGCTTCCCACACAGGGCGCGACTGCGTCGACTGGTGCGGGCATATCGAGGGCAGCGGGTTTTCCATTGCCGGCAACATGCTGGCGGGCGCGCAAGTCCTGGACGAAACCGCGAAAGCCTATGTCGCAAATGAAGGCTTGCCGTTCCCGCGACGCCTGCTCGCGGCGATGCGAGCGGGCGAAGCTGCCGGCGGCGACAAGCGCGGCAAGCAATCGGCCGCGCTTTTGATCTACGGCGAAGAGGAATGGTCCGACCTCGACCTGCGTGTCGACGACCACGCCGATCCATTGGCCGAACTGGAGCGCCTCGAAGCGGTCAGCCGCGAGCACTGGGCGCATTTCCGGAAGGTCCTGCCCACGCGAAAGAACCCGGCCGGCATCACCGACCGCAAGATCATCGACGCCACGATCGAAGCCGCCATCGCGGGCCGGAAATGACCGAGGTCCCGCTGATCGACATCAGGGATTTGCGGGTGCTGTTCCACGGCGACGACGGCCGTATCACGCACGCGGTCGACAGCGTCAATCTCAGCGTCGCCAATGGCGCGACGCTCGGGCTGGTCGGCGAATCCGGCTGCGGCAAGAGCGTGACGTCGCTCGCCATCATGGGCCTGCTGTCGAAACATGCCGCCGAAGTCTCCGGCTCGATCCGCTTCGACGGTTTCGATCTGCTCAATGTGCCCGACCAGACCTTGCGCGACCTGCGCGGCAACCGGCTGGCGATGATCTTCCAGGAGCCGATGACCTCGCTCAACCCGAGTTTTACCATCGGCGATCAGATCATCGAGACCATCCTGCGCCATCGCGGCGGTTCGCGGCGCGCCGCGCGCGAGCGCGCGACCGAGCTGCTGCGGCGCGTGCACATTCCTTCGCCCGAAAAACGCATCGACGAATATCCGCACAAGCTGTCGGGCGGCATGCGCCAGCGTGTCATGATCGCGATGGCGCTGGCCTGTGATCCCCGGCTCCTGATCGCGGACGAACCGACCACGGCGCTCGACGTCACCCTGCAGGCGCAGATCCTCGACCTGATGCGCGAGCTGAAGGCCGCGAGTGGAGCGGCGATCATCCTGATTACCCACGATCTCGGCGTGGTCGCCGAGGTCTGCGACGAGGTCGCGGTGATGTATGCCGGCGAGATCGTCGAGCGCGCGGGCGTCGACGAATTGTTCGCCTCGCCGCAGCATCCCTACACCGTCGGCCTGCTCGGCTCGATCCCACGACTCGACCGCCGCGCCTCGCATCTGGCGACCATCGAGGGCATGGTCCCCAACATGACAAAGCCGCCGGCCGGCTGCCGTTTCGCTGCACGCTGTCCGTTCGTCAGCGATCCCTGCCTCGCCGCGCCGCCCCCCTTCGCAGCCGTCAGCCCCGGGCACTGGTCGCGCTGCATCAAGGCGCCGCTGGAGAGGCTGGTGTCATGACCGCCCTGCTCGAGGTCGAAGGCCTGGTAAAACATTTCGTCGCCGAGCGTTCGCTGTTCGGGCGGCCGACCGCGTATGTAAGAGCCGTCGATGGCGTCAGCTTCAGCGTCGAGGCCGGCAAGACGCTGGCGCTGGTCGGCGAGTCCGGCTGCGGCAAATCCACCGTGAGCCGGATGGTGCTGCGGCTGATCGAGCCGGATGCCGGCCGGATCCGCTTCGAGGGCCGCGATCTGCTCGCGCTCGACGCCGACGAATTGCGCGCCTTCCGGCGCGACGCGCAGATCATCTTTCAGGATCCCTACGCCTCGCTCAACCCACGCATGACGGTCAACCAGATCCTGACCGAACCGCTGGGCCTGCACGATCTCGTGCCGCCCTCGGGCCGGCGCGAGCGGGTCGAGGAATTGCTGCGCCTGGTCGGGCTGGAGCCGCGCTTCGCGCGCCGCTACCCCCACGAGTTCTCCGGCGGCCAGCGCCAACGCATCGCGATCGCGCGCGCGCTCGCGGTCGAACCGAAGCTCATCATCTGCGACGAGCCGGTATCGGCGCTGGATGTCTCGATCCGCTCGCAGATCCTGAACCTGCTGCGGGATTTGCAGGACCGCCTCGGGCTCGCCTACATCTTCGTCTCGCACGACCTTGCCGTGGTAAAACACATCGCAGACCGCGTCGCCGTGATGAACCTCGGCGTCATCGTCGAGACTTCGGATACGCAAAGTCTGTTCGCCTCGCCCCGCCATCCCTATAGCCGCGCGCTGTTGTCGGCGATCCCGGTGCCCAAACCGCGGGCAAAGCGCAGCCGCGTACTTTTGCAGGACGAGATGCCGAGCGCGCTCAATCCCCCGGCGGGCTGCCGGTTTCATACCCGCTGCCCCTACGTGGTCGAGCGCTGCCGCGTCGAGCCGCCGCCGCTGCTCGACGACGGTGCCGGACATCTGACCGCCTGTCACCGCACGGCCGAATTGCCGCCGGCCGACGCCGTGGTACCGGCCGACAGCCTGTCGCCGGCGCTGGAACGACTGGTGGCGGCTTTCGGCAGAACGCGGGAAGTAGCCGCATCCTCCGGGGTTGATATAGTCGGGGCGACGCCGCCGGCCGCCGGGTGAAATTACGAGACATGAAATTGCAAGACATGGAGACCAGTCCGATGAAGATCCTGCGTTTGGCTTTTACCGCGGCCGCGTTGCTGCTGTCGCTTCAGGCGGGTGCCCACGCCCAGACCACGCTGCGGATCGGCCTTGCCGAGGACCCGGACATCCTCGATCCATCGCTGGCGCGCACCTATGTCGGCCGCATCGTGTTCGCCGCGTTCTGCGACAAGCTGTTCGACATCGACGAAAAGCTCAACATCGTGCCGCAGCTCGCGCTGTCGCATGAGACTTCCGCCGACGGCAAGGAGGTCACGATCAAGCTGCGACCCGGCGTCAAATTCCAGGACGGCGAGCCATTCGATGCCGAGGCTGCGAAATTCTCGCTGGAGCGCCATCTCACCATGCAGGGCTCGTTCCGCAAACCGGAGCTCGCCGCGCTCGACCATGTTGACATCGTCGATCACCTCACGATTAAGCTGGTTTTGAAAGCCCCGTTCTCGCCTCTGATCGCGCAGCTCACCGACCGCGCCGGAATGATGGTCTCGCCCAAGGCTGCGAAAGAGGAAGGCGACAAGTTCGGGCTGCATCCGGTCTGCGCCGGGCCCTACAAATTCGTCGAGCGCGTGCAGCAGGACCGCATCGTGTTCGAGAAATTCGCCGACTACTGGGACAAGGACAACATCCATATCGACCGTGTGGTGTTCCTGCCGATCGTCGACGCCACGGTGCGGCTCGCCAACCTGAAGTCCGGCGGCCTCGACCTGATCGAGCGGCTGCTCGCGACCGACATCAAGGCCGTGCAGGCGGACCCGAAACTCAAACTGTCGACCGCGATCGAGCTCGGCTATCAGGGCGTCACGCTCAACATCGGCAAGGACAAGGCCAAGGGGCCACTCAGCCAGTCCGCCAAGGTGCGCCAGGCGCTCGACCTCTCGATCGATCGCGAGGCCATCAATCAGGTGGTGTTCAACGGTGAATTCAAGCCCGGTAACCAGTGGGTCAATCCCGATCATCCCTACTACCAGAAGGCTTTTCCGGTCCGCGGCCGCGACGTCGAGAAGGCCAAGGCGCTCTTGAAGGAAGCCGGCGTCGCGCCGCCGGTCAGCGTCGATTTCATGGTTCCGAAGGGTGCGGAAACCGAGGCCGTGGCGCAGGTGATTCAGTCGATGGCTGCGGAAGCCGGTTTCGACATGAAAATCAGGGTCACGGAGTTTGCGACATCGCTGAAGCAGGCCGAAGCCGGCGAATACCAGGCCTATATGCTGGCGTGGAGCGGACGCATCGACCCCGACGGCAATTCCTACGTTTTCCTCAAAACCGGCGCGCCGCAGAACTACAGCGCCTGGTCCAACCCCGAGGCCGACAAGGCGCTCGACGACGCGCGACTGGTCACGGATCAGGCGAAGCGCAAAGCCGTCTATGAAAAGCTGACGAAGGCCGCGCTCGACGAAGAGCCGATCCTGTACATCTATCACCGCAGGATCCTGATTGCGCATACCACCAAACTGGAGGGCTACAAGCAGATGCCGGACGGACTGGTACGTGTGACCGGACTGACACTGAAGTGAGGGCAGCCGGCGCGACAGCTTCTCTGCTCCCTTCCCCCTTGCGGGGGAGGGTTGGGGTCAAGGGTCCACACGGGGACTGCCGATGTGGCCACCCCTCTCCCTGTCCCTCCCCCACAAGGGGGGAGGGAACGCTGGGGCGAATACCATTCGCCCGACCTGACCTCGTCGCCCGTCACAAAGTGCCTGCGCCATGCTGAACTTCCTTGCCAGGCGCATCCTGCAGCTGATCCCGACGCTGTTCTTCGTGTCGATCCTGATCTTTTCGCTGCAGCATCTGTTGCCCGGCGATCCCGCGCTGGTCATGGCCGGCGAGGAGCGCGATCCCGAGGTCATCGCCCACATCCGCGCGCAATACCGGCTCGATCAGCCGGCCCCGATCCAGTACGTGTACTGGGTCAAGGGCGTGCTCTCGGGCGACTTCGGCGAGTCGCTGCGCATCAAGGTGCCGGTGCGCGAACTGATCGCGCAGAAGCTGCCGGTAACGATGCAGCTCGCCGCAATGGCGATCGTGATCGCGTTCCTGATCGGCATTCCCGCCGGCATCGTCTCGGCGGTGAAGAAGGGCACCGCCTGGGACTATGGCGCCAATCTGTTTGCGCTGTGGGGTATCTCGACGCCGAATTTCTGGCTCGGCATCATGCTGATCTTCCTGTTCTCCATCGAACTCGGCTGGCTGCCGGCGTCGGGCTATGTCCCTCTCACCGAAAACTGGCGCGCCAGCCTCGCCGCCACCATCATGCCCGCTTTCGTGCTCGGCAATGCGATCGCGGCGATCCTGATGCGCCACACAAGGAGCGCCATGCTGCAGGTGCTGGACAGCGACTACGTCCGCACCGCGCGCGCCAAAGGTCTTTCCGAGCGTTCGGTCATCCTCAAGCACGCGATGCGCAACGCGCTGACACCGATCATCACGCTCGGCGCGCTCGAACTCGGCACCCTGCTGTCGGGCGCGGTGCTGACCGAGAAGATTTTCTCGATTCCGGGATTCGGCAAGCTGATCGTCGACGCCGTGTTCAACCGCGATTATGCGGTCGTGCAAGGCGTCGTGCTGGTGACGGCGACGATCTACATCACACTGAACCTGATCGCCGATATCGCCTATATCCTCGTCAATCCGCGGCTGAGGGCCTGAGCCGCATGACCGATGCCGCCCTCGCCGCCATCCCGATTGCTGCCTCCGACGAGCTGGAGAGCCCGGCGCGCCGCGCGTTGCGCCGGCTGCTGGCGCGCAAGGGCGCAGTGGTGGGGCTGGTCGTGATCGCGACCTTCATCGTGCTGGCGCTATTTGCGCCATTGATCTCGCCCTACGACCCGATCGCGACCAGCTGGACGGCGGTGCGAAAAGCCCCATCAGCGCTGCACTGGTTCGGCACCGACGACCTCGGCCGCGACATCTTTGGGCGCGTGATCTATGGCGCGCGCGCTTCCCTGATGGCCGGCGCGATCTCGGTCGGGATCGCGCTTCTGATCGGCGTCCCCTTCGGGCTGCTGTCGGGTTATCGCGGTGGCTTCGTCGATGCCCTGGTCAGCCGGATCACCGATGCCATGCTGGCCTGCCCGTTCCTGATCCTCGCCATCGCGCTGGCGGCGTTTCTCGGGCCGAGCTTGGGCAATGCCATGATCGCGATCGGCATCTCGACCACGCCGATCTTCGTGCGGCTGACGCGAGGCCAGGTCATGAGCGTCAAGGTCGAGGATTATGTCGAGGCCGCGCGCGCCATGGGCAATCCGCGCTGGCGCATCGCGCTGTTTCATATCCTGCCGAACATCATGCCGGCGCTCCTGGTACAGGCGACACTTTCCATTGCCGCCGCAATCATCGCCGAAGCCGCGCTGTCGTTCCTCGGCCTTGGCCAGCAGCCGCCCGCCCCCTCCTGGGGCAGCATGCTCAACGCCGCGCAGCGCTTCCTCACCAACGCGCCGTGGATGGCGCTGTGGCCGGGGCTTGCCATCTTCCTGGTGGTGCTTTCATTCAACCTGGTCGGTGACGGCCTGCGCGACGCGCTCGATCCGCGGGAACGGTGAGCTCGGCTCTTTCAGCGGGCACCTTTCGCCTCTCCCTCGGCCCAGTTCAGGAACACCATGATAACCTCGTTGAGCTGTCGCGGTCCGCAGAACCCCTCAAAAATATGATTTCTTATTTGGCACCGATACCAATCGTCCTTTTCATCGAAGGCTCGGCTGAACAACTCTGTGTCCATCAGCTCAACTCTAAAATGCCACCCAGGATTGTCCAATGTCTTGATCGAGACGCCGTACTGATGCTCCCAACCACCATCACAGTGCGAACTGTACCATTCCTGAAGGCATCTTAGGGGATCTGTAACCGGATTTCCCATTTCACTGTCTCTACCCTACATCACCGTCTCCCGCATCACCCTGCGGCAATCCATCTCGTATTCGAGATCGATCACCGGAGGCCGCGCGAAATGCCAGGTCAGGCCGGAACGCGTGGCGCCGCGGCGGACCAGTTCGTCTGACATGACCGGATGAAAGTCATGCACGGTATAGGCCTGCACGGCGGTCGTGTCCTTCCAGCCGAAACCGAACGCGCCGAGGCGGCTTTCCATGGCGGAGACGGTGAACCGGACTTTCTCCTTCAGCCCCTCCAGGCTGAGGTCGCGGTAGCGCACGATGCGTTCGGGATAGCTGCCTGCGCCGCCACGTGCCTCGGCGCCGCCGGCGATGACAAAACTCGGCATCGCGCGCTGGCTCGGGCGGGTGAAGGAGAAGGCGTAGAATGACGGCTCGCCCGGCGGATCGATTTCGGGGCAGACATTGCTGCGCGCCACCGGATTGGTGGTGCCATCGAAGATCTTCCATTCCGCCAGCGTCTTGACGTAGTGCTCGTTGAAGCGGCGAAAGCCGTCCTCGGTGAACGCCGCCCGCGAACGCAGCTCGCAGGCGCAGAACGACGTCAACGGCCGCCCGGCCGCCTCGATGTATTTTGCGATCTGCGCAAAGCCCTCGGCCAGCGACGGCATCCTGTCGAAGCGCACGCGCTCGATTTCAAAACCGGGATCGGCGGCGGCGCCGCTCGAATACTGAAACACCGCCGGAATGAACCGATAACTGCCGGCCGGAAAATCACGAATGGTCTCTGGCATTCTCCTAAATTCCCTATTCCAGTTGCATGCGGACGCCCTTGCCGCCATTGAGCAATCGCTTGAGGTGAAAACCGGCCAGCGCGTCGTCGGCATGCAGCCCGACCAGCGCGGCAAAGGCCGGCATCGCCGCTGCATCGCCCGCTTCGAGCTTGGCAAACGCGTCGGCATATTGCCTGGTCGCCGATGCCTTGAACGCCGCTTCCGGCAGCGGCTCGTAGGCGCGCAGCGGCTCGCTGCGCCCGCGCAGCACGAGATCGCCGACCGGCCGGCCTCTGAAATTCCCGGCGGCATCGGCGACGGCGGCGCTGACGCAGATGCGGGTGCCGAGATGTTTGTTGGCGGCTTCCAGCCGTGCGGCGGTGTTGATGGTGTCACCATAGGCGGTGTAGTCGAAAAAGCGGCTGCCGCCGAAATTGCCGACCAACGCCGGACCGGCGTGCACGCCGATGCGGGTGGCGCCGAAGTTCACCCCCTTCTCCTTCCAGCGCCCGCGAAACCCCTGCGCCCAGACGTCGAGATCGTGCGCGCAGGCCACCGCCCGCGCAGCATAGTCCGGCTGATCCCCGGGCGCGTTGAACAGAACCTGGATCGCATCGCCGATGATCTTCGCCACCGTGCCCTCATGGGCAAACACGACGTCGGTCATGCCGCCCACATATTCGTTGAGCAGCGCGCCCAGCACTTCCGGCGGCGCGGTCTCCACCAGCGAGGTGAAACTGGTGATATCGGTGAAGATGGTCGCGACCTCGCGCCAGTGCACTTCCATGCCGTTGCTGTCGCCGACGGCGGCAAGCCGAAGTGCGATCTGCGGCGAGAAATACCGCGACAGCGAAGCATGGGCGCGCTCGGCTTCCAGCTGCCGGCGGCGCGCCTCGCGCATCATTTCGACATGACGGATGGTCTTGTCGATGGTCAGTTCGAGGTCGGAGAAGTCGATCGGCTTGGTGAGGAAATCGAACGCGCCGCGGTTCATCGCGGTGCGGATGTTGCTCATGTCGCCATAGGCGGAAACGATGATCGTCGATTTCTTGTCCTCGGCTTCCTGCAGCTTCGCAAGCAGCGACAGTCCGTCCATCCGCGGCATGTTGATGTCCGACACCACCATGTCGACATGTGGATGCTGCTCAATCGACTCCAGGGCCTCGACGCCGTCATGGGCGAACACGAAATTGACCGCGCCGTCGCGAATCTGGCGGCGGAATTTCTGCAGCACCAGGGCTTCGAGATCGGGCTCGTCGTCGACGACCAGGATGGTGGCGGTCATGCGGCCTGCCCGAGCCTGGTATCGATCTCGCCGCGCAGCAGCGCGAAATCGATCGGTTTCGTCAAAAGGCCGACCGCGCCGCGCTCGATCGCCTTGCGGCGGGTTTCGGCATCGCCATAGGCGGTGATCATGATGACGGGAACGTCGGGCCGCTCCGCGCGCACCTTCGGCAGCATTTCGAGCCCGCTCATGCCGGGCATATTGATGTCGGACAGAATCAGGATCAGCGATGGATCCTTGATCTCGGCGGCCCGCAGCAACGCCGCCGGCGCCGACGGAGCAAATTCCATCGTGAAGCGTCCGGATTTCAGGTCGCGCCGGAATTGCTGGCGGAACAGGGCTTCGACGTCGGGCTCGTCATCGACGACGAGTATGTAAACGCTCAATTTTTGCCTCCAGAAGGTGCTTGTGCCGCCGCCGTCCGCGGCAGCGTGATAATGAATTCGGTAAATGATCCCGGCTCGGTAGCGACGTCGATCTTGCCACCATGCTGTTTCACGATGATGTCGTGGCTCATCGACAGGCCAAGTCCGGTGCCTTCGCCTGCGGGTTTGGTGGTGAAAAACGGATTGAACATCTTCTCCCTGACCTCGCGCGGGATCCCGGTGCCGTTGTCGCGGATTCGGATTTCGACCTTGCTGCCGAGGTTCTTGGTGGTCGCGCTCAGCATCGGCTCGAAACCCGCTTCCCCCGTCTCCTTGCGCTTGGTGGCGGCATAAAAGCCGTTCGAGATCAAATTGAGGAACACGCGCGTGATCTCCTGCGGATAAAGGTCGATCATGCCGGCCGCGGGATCGAGCTCGCGCTTCAGCGTGATGTTGAAGCCGGACTTCTCCGCGCGCGCGCCGTGATAGGCGAGATTGAGGCTTTCCTCGACGATCGCATTGATATCGGCCGGCCGGTGCTCGCCCGAGCCTTCACGCGAATGCAAGAGCATGTTCTTGACGATCGAATCGGCGCGCTTGCCGTGCTGCACCACCTTTTCCAGATTGCCCTTCAGCATATGGGTGAGTTCGTCGATCTCCTCGCGGGTCTTGTCGTCGAGTTTGGCCGACGTGAGCACTTCGTTGAGTTCGTCGATCAGCTCGCCCGACAGCGCCGAGAAATTGTTGACGAAATTGAGCGGGTTCTTGATCTCGTGGGCGATGCCGGCGGTGAGCTGGCCGAGCGAGGCGAGCTTCTCGGTCTGCACCAGCCTGTCCTGCGCGGTGCGGAGATCCTCGAGCGACAGAGACAGCTCCTTGGTGCGCTCCTGGACTTGCTCGAATAGCCGAACGTTCTCAATCGCGATCAAGGCCTGGTCGGCAAATGTAGCCGCGAGTTCGATCTGCTTGTTACTGAACGGGCGGACGAGGTAACGGGTCAAAACGAATACGCCGATCGGCGCGCCCTCGCGCAACAGTGGTACACCAAGCATCGTGCGTACGTTTGAACCCCTGCGCGCGGCAGAGGGGGCATACTCCGGATCCGCCTGGACATCCGGGACGTGAATCGTCTTGCGCTCAAGCAAGGTGCGTCCGACCACGCTTCCTCTCTCTGGCACCGACGAGAACGTCGCAAGGTGATTCTTCTGCTCCAACGCCAATCCGTGGCTTGCCGCCAAACGATAGCCGGTGTCGGCCGGGCGAAATATCGTCCCCTCGTCGGCGTCGCACAGGCGAGCGGCCGATACCACGAGCGTGTCAAGCACGGTCTGCAGATCGAATGCCGAGCGGCTGATCACCTTGAGGACTTCGGCGGTTGCGGTCTGCTGCTGAAGCGATTCGCTCAGGTCGTCGGTGCGGGCCCGGATTTCTCTGAGCAGCCGTGCGTTTTCGATGGCGATGACGGCCTGGTCGGCAAAGGTCTGGACCAGATCGATCTTCCGCTGGCTGAACGGTCCGGGCTCCGGCCTTCCCAACAGCAGCACACCCTCGACCGCACCGTCGCGCATCAGCGGGACAGCGAGCACCGCCCTGTAATGACCGATCATCGGCGCGGCGCCAAAATCATATTCGGGGTCGAGTTGCACGTCCGGGACATGGACGGGCTTGCTGTCCATGAAGACCCGGCCGGTGATGGTGTCGCGGTTCGCCCTGATCGGGTTGGCCTGCATGAAATCAATGAAAGCCTGGGTGCAGCCGGATTCAGCTTCCAGCCGCATCACCTCGCCGTCGCGCAGGCAGATGATACCCAGCGATGCGCCGCACAGCGCTTTCGCCGATTCCGTCAGCGTCGTCAGCACGGATTTCAGGTCGAAGGCCGAACGGCTGATGACTTTCAGCACGTCGGCGGTCGCGGTCTGCTGCTGCAGGGATTCGCTCAGCTCCGCGGTGCGCTGCTCGACCTTGTGCTCCAAGTCCGCATAGGATTCCTGCAGGCGGGCGCCCATGTCATTGAACTGGTTGGCAAGGCCTTCCAGCTCATCGCCGGTCGGAATCGAGATGCGCTGGGCGAAATCGCCGCTGCCGATGCGTTCGGCGCCCGCGCGCAGGGCCTGGATCGGGCCGACCATGCGGCGGGCCAGAAAAATCCCCGCCAGCACCGCGAAGATCGACGCCGCCGCCAGCACAAGCGCCAGGCGCTGCAGGGCCAAATAGAGCGAGGCATAGGCCTCCTCCACCGGCAATTCCACGAACATGGTCCAGCCCAGCGGCGCGATCGGCGCGGACGCCGTCAGCACCTCCTGGCCCTGGATGTTCTTCGTCCCCTGCAGCGATTCGAGGTCGGCGTCGCTGCTCCCGGCCTGCGCCGCCTGCACCTGCAAAAGCCTGGACATGTCGGTGTTGCGCAGCACCAGGCTGATGTCGGGATGCGCGATCAGGCGCCCCTGCGGGCCGACCACATAGGCATGACCGTGCTCGCCGACCTTGATCTGCGAGACCACGTCCCAGATCAGCTTGAGATTGACCTCGGCGATGCTGACGCCGGCATCCTTGCGGGTGCCGGCCAGCGACAGCGTCATATAGGGCTCGGATTCCCGGCGGAAATAGACCGGCCCGTAATAGACCTTATGGGCGACGGCCTCGGTGAATTTCGGGTCCTTGGAGAGGTCGAGGCCGGAGTCGACCACGTCCATGGCGAGCCGCGACACACGCAACCGCTCCTTGCCGGTCGAATCGACCTGCGCCAGTTCGGTGATGGCCGGCACCTGGCGCAACAGCCGCAAGGCGTCGAACCGGCGCTGCTCGATGGAGCCCGCCGACCACGGCAGTTGGGTGGTCCAGCCGAGCTGGCTCTCGATTTCCTTGACGAACTGGCCGATCTTCGCCGCCGCGGCTTCCGCCTGCTCGTGCTGAATCCGGATCAGGGCGGCCTTGTGCTCGCGGTAATAGAAGAAAACCTCGAAAATCCCGTTGGATAGCAGCGCGACACCAACCACCGCGACAAACAGCGCGACATATTTGGTGAACAGCCGGCTGCGAATCCGGGTCGCGCTTGAGCCCGCCCCCGGCGCCGCCCCTGCCGCTGGCGGGGCCGCCAGCGTTCGGCCTGAGGTGTCCGGGTGGAGGGAAATGCTCATCCCGCCGAAGTTAGCAAGAAGGCGGACGCTTGTCTCTTGCCGCACTGCGGGAGGATTGGGCGGACCCCAGCCCACCCAATCAACTAGGTATCGAAAGCAGTCCAAAGAAAACGGCGGCAACCGCAACAGCAGTCGCCGCCGGGATCAAGCTTAGGTCGGCTTCAGGGCCTTCGACCCCAGATCAAATTCCGCGATCTCCTTGGCCCGCTCGGACTCCGCCGCCGCGCGGTGATCGGTGGCGATCGCCACATAGACCGCGGGCAACACGAACAGCGTGAACAGCGTGCCGATCGACATGCCGGCAACGACCACGAGGCCGATCGAGAACCGGCTTGCCGCGCCGGCGCCGGTGGCGGTGAGCAGCGGCAACAGGCCGGTGACCATCGCCGCCGTCGTCATCAGGATCGGCCGCAGCCGGACGCGCGCCGCCATCTCGATGGCGGAGCGGCGGTCGAGCCCTTCCCGCAGCTGCAGCTCGTTGGCGAACTCGACCATCAGGATGCCGTGCTTGCTGATCAGCCCCACCAGAGTGAGCAGCCCGACCTGGGTGTAGATGTTCATGGTGGCGACGCCGAAGAACAGTGGAATCAACGCACCCGATATCGCCATGGGCACGCTGATCATGATCACCAGGGGATCGCGCAGGCTTTCGAACTGCGCCGCCAGCACCAGGAAGATGATGATGAGGGCAAAGCCGAAGGTGACCGCGAGCTGGTTGCCTTCCTGCACATATTGCCGGGAGTCGGCGAGATAATCGTGGCTGAAACCGGCCGGCAGCTTCTTGGCCTCGCCTTCGAGGAAGTCGACCGCCTGGCCGACCGTCACGCCGGGCATCGGCACCGCCTGGAAGGTGGCGGAGTTCAGCTGGTTGTAGTGGGTCAGCGCGTTGGGGTCGGTCGCCGTCTCGATCGAGACGATGGTGGAGAGCGGCACCTGCTGGCCGGTATTGGTCGGCACATAATACTGGCCGAGCGCTTCGGGCGACAGCCGATCGCTGCGCGGCACCTGCGGAATCACCTGGTACGAACGTCCCTCGAGGTTGAATCGGTTGACATAGTTGCCGCCGAGCAGCGTCGCCAGCGTGCTGCCGATGTTCGCCATGGTGATGCCGAGATCGCTCGCCTTCGAGCGGTCGATCTTGACCCGCACCACCGGCTGGTTGAAGTCGAGATCGCTGTCGGACACGATGAACAGGCCGCTCTTGCGCGCGGCGTCCTTCAGCTTGAGCATCTGCTCATACACCGCCTGGAAGCCGGCCGTGGAGTTGATCACCATCTGCACCGGCAGACCGCCGGGGCCGCCCGGCAGCGGCGGCAGGTTGAAGGCAAAGGCGTTGACGCCTTCGATCTTGGAAAGCTGCGCCTGCACCAGCGGCTTGAGCGCGATCGAGGAACGCTTGCGCTCGTCCCAGGGTTTCAGCAGCATGCCGGCGATGCCGCCTTGCGGGCCATTGATGCCGTTCAGCACGAAGCGCAGGTCGGTCTCGGGGAAACTGCCAAATACCTTGTCGAGCTTCTCGCCGTAGTAGTCCACGTAATCGATGTTGGCGTATTTCGGCGCCTTGGTCACGGCGAACACGATGCCCTGGTCTTCTTCGGGCGCGAGTTCCTTCGAGGTGTGCAGATAGAGGAATCCGACCAGCCCGAGAATGGTCAGCGCGAACAAGCCCGTGATCGGGCGATAGTCCAGCGAACGATCGAGCTGGCGGCCATACCACCGCGTCATCGATCCGAACACGCGGTTCACGATCTTCGCGAACCGCCCCTCTTCCGCGCTCTTCAAGAACACCGAGCACATCATCGGCGACAGCGTCAGCGCGATCACGCCGGAAACGATCACCGCGCCGGCCAGCGTGAAGGCGAATTCGCGGAACAGCGAACCGGTGAGGCCGCCGAGGAAGCCGATCGGCGCATACACCGCGGCCAGCGTAATGGTCATGGAGACGACGGGACCGACGATCTCGCGCGCGCCCTGCAGTGCCGCCTGCACCGGCGGTTTGCCCTCCTCCAGATGGCGGTGGATGTTTTCCACCACCACAATGGCGTCGTCGACCACGAGGCCGATCGCCAGCACCATCGCCAGCAGCGTCAACAGGTTGAAGCTGAATCCCGCGATCAGCATCAGGCTGCAGACACCGATCAGCGACAGCGGAATCGTCACCACCGGGATGATCACCGAGCGGAACGAGGCCAGGAACAGGAAGATCACCACCACCACGATGATGACGGCTTCGCCGAGTGTCTTCTCGACCTCGTCGATCGAGGATTGAATGAATTTGGTGGAATCGTACGCCACCTTCATTTTCATCGACGGCGGCAGGTTGCGCTCGAGCTCCGGAAAGAGCGCGCGGACGCCCTTGACCAGCGTCAGCGGATTGCCTTGCGGCGTCGCCTGCACGCCGATGAAGATCGCATGCTCGCCGTTGAAGGCAACGCTGGCATCGGTGCTCTGCGCCGCGAGTTCGACGGTGGCGACATCCTCCATGCGCACAAACCCGCCATCCTTGGATTTGATGATCATGCGCTTGAACTGGTCGAGGTTTTTCAGGTCGGTATTGGCCGACACGTTGGAGACGACGAAGAAGCCCTTGGACTGGCCGGCGGCGGCCTGGAAGTTGTTGGCGGCGATCGCAGCCGAAACGTCGGCGGGCGACACGCTGCGGCCGGCCATGCGAACGGGATCGAGCCATAGTCGCATCGCAAAGGTCTGACCGCCCAGAATGTCGG
>JBAUUA010000755.1:0-1563 GCA_049582465.1 Bradyrhizobium sp.
TCAAACAATAGATCAGAGCCCTGGTTCTGATTCCACCAGAACTGAAGCTCGTGGTGACGACACCGCGGCCTTCTTCGCCCAGACCTTATTGTCGTGGAACGCGGCGCCGCCGATCGGCGCGATCGAGGTGGCCCCCGTCAGCATATTGATGCCGCGCCCGCCGATATGGGCCTTGTTGGGGTGGACCGATTCGGCGATCAGCACCCCGCGGCGCAGGCCGTCGAACAGTTTTGCGATCAGCGTGGTCTCGCCCCGGTCGTTGCCGAGGGTAACGGCGTCGCCGTCGGCGATCCCGAGCGAGGCCGCGTCCTCGGGATGGATCATCACGCTCGGCGCGCCCTCGCGCGCCTGCGACGATGGGGTCTCGTTGAAGGAGGTATTGAGGAAGCTGCGCGACGGGCTGGTGGCAAGCCGGAACGGATGCGCCTCATCCGCCTGCTCGATGATGGTCCAGTGATCCGGCAGCGCCGGCATCTGCTCCCACGCCCCCATCAGGCCGGCATTGCCGATCGGCGGGTGGGCCCAATCGGCCCTGAAGTGGAACTTGCCATCCTTGTGCGCGAAACCGTCGAGGTAGTGCGAGGTGCGGAAATCCGGCTGCAGGTCGCGCCACAGATCGGCCTCCAGGGTCGCGATGTCACCGTGGCCGCTTTTCTTCAGCGTGGCGTCGATCAATTCGCGCGGGGTCATCTCGAAGCCGGGATGCACAGCGTTGAGGCGGCGACCGAGCCCCTGCATGACTTCGTGGTTGGAGCGGCACTCGCCGGGCGGCTCGATCAGCTTGGCGCCGACCGAGATGTGCTGGTGGCCGCCGCCGTAATAGAGATCGTCATGCTCCATGAACATGGTGGCGGGCAGCACGATGTCGGCCATCTGCGCCGTCTCGGTCATGAACTGCTCATGCACCGCCATGAACAGGTCTTCGCGGGCAAATCCCTTGCGCACCAGCGCCTGCTCGGGCGCGACCGTCACCGGATTGGTGTTCTGGATCAGCATCGCCTTGACCGGCGGGCCGCCGCGCAGCGCCTCGGCGTCCCCGGTCAGGATGCGCCCGATCTTGGACTGATCGAGCACCCGCGTGGAGTGATCGATCGCATCGTGGCCCTCGATGATGGATTCGTTGAACTTCCACAGCGCGTAATTGTTGAAGAACGCGCCGCCCCCCTCGTATTGCCAGGCGCCGGTCACTGCGGGAATACACAGCGCCGCATGCATCTGCGCGGCACCATTACGGCTGCGGGTGAAGCCGTAGCCGAGCCGGAAGAACGAGCGTTTTGTCGTGCCGACCAGCCGCGCAAAGGCCTCGATCTCCTGCACGGGAACGCCGCAGATCGAGGACGCCCATTCCGGCGTACGGGTCGCCAGATGCGATTCCAGTTCCGCGGGACAATCGGTGTAGCGCTCCATATAAGCGCGGTCTGCATATCCCTCGCGGAACAGCACATGCATCACGCCGCAGGCGAAGGCGCCGTCGGTGCCGGGCCGCAGCAATATCTTGATGTCGGCCTGCTTCATGGTGTCGTTGTTGTAGATGTCGACCGCCGCGATCCTGGCGCCGCGTTC
>JBAUUA010000756.1:0-5165 GCA_049582465.1 Bradyrhizobium sp.
TCCACGCGCATGCCGAGCGCGCGGGCGGCGTCGGCGAGCCGGTCCGGCGGCATCGCATTGTCGTTGTCCGGTATCTGCACCGCGATGATGTGGCGCGTCAGCCCGGCGAAATTGGCGAGAAATCCGCTGGCATCCTTGTTGGCCATCATGCCGGCGATGACGACCAGCGGACGCGACACCCGCTCTTCGAGATCGCCGCGCGCCGCGGCGGCGACGCGTCCGCCCTCCGCATTGTGGCCGCCATCGAGCCATATCTCGCAGCCCTGCGGCGCGCAGGCCAGCAGCGCGCCCGAAGTCAGGCGCTGCATCCGCGCCGGCCATTCGGCGCTGACGATGCCGGCCTCGAATGCGGCCGGTCCGATCCTGAACCGGTCCTGCGCGCGGAGCGTCGCAATCGCCAGACCGGCGTTGTCGAACTGATGCCGGCCGAACAGTTTTGGGGCCGGCAGGTCCATCAGTCCGCGCTCGTCCTGATAGACCAGCCGCCCGCGCTCGACACTGACATGCCAGCCCTCGCCGGCCGCGTGCAACGGCGCGCGCATTTTCTTCGTGTCCTGCTCGATCACGACGATCGCCTCAGCCGGCTGCTCGGCGCAAATCACCGGCACGTTGCGCTTGATGATGCCGGCCTTCTCTCGCGCGATCGCCGCCAGCGTGTCGCCGAGAAACTCGGTGTGATCCATGCTAATCGGTGCGATCACGGTCGCGAGCGGCGCATCGATCATGTTGGTGGCATCGAGTCGCCCGCCGAGACCGACTTCCAGCAGCAGCACATCCGCCGGGTGTTGCGCGAACAGACAGAACGCCGCCGCGGTTTCGATTTCGAAAATGGTGATCGGCGCGCCAGCATTGGCGCGCTCGCAGTCTTCGAGCGCGGCGTAGAGCTCGTCATCGCCGACGAGGATGCCGCCGAGGCGGAAGCGTTCGTTGATCCGCACTAGCGAGGGCGAGGTGTAGACGTGAACGTGCAGGCCTGCGGCTTCCAGGATCGCGCGCAAATACGCGATCGTCGAACCCTTGCCGTTGGTACCGGCGACGTGGATGACCGGCGGCAGCTTGCGTTCGGGATGGTCGAGCCGCTCCAGCAGCCGCTGCATGCGCTCAAGGCCGAGCTCGATCCGCTCCGGGTGCAGGGCGGACAGCCGTGCGATCAATTCGCCAAGCGGGGGCGCTGGCCTGGCCGCTGGCGCGTTCACGCGTGGGGTGCTGCCGGGGCCACGTCCGCGCCCGATACGATCTGGGCCGGAGCGACGACCGGGGCTGCGGGCTTCGAGGCGGTTTCCAGCGCCGGCGACTTCGTCAGCAGCCGGCAGAGGCGCGCCAGCGTCGGGCGCAGCTCGTGGCGATGCACGACCATGTCGACCATGCCGTGGTCCTTGAGATATTCGGCACGCTGAAAGCCCTCCGGCAATTTCTCGCGGATGGTCTGTTCGATGACCCGCGCGCCGGCGAATCCGATCAGCGCGCCGGGCTCGGCGATCTGCACGTCGCCAAGCATGGCATAGGAGGCAGTGACGCCCCCGGTGGTCGGATTGGTCAGCACCACGATGTAGGGCTGTTTTGCCTCGCGCAGCATCTGGATGCCGACGGTGGTCCGCGGCATCTGCATGAGAGACAAGATGCCCTCCTGCATGCGGGCACCGCCGGAGGCCGCGAACACGATGAACGGCGATTTCTTCTCGACCGCGAGCTCGAGCCCGCGCACGATCGCCTCGCCCGCTGCCATGCCGAGCGAGCCGCCCATGAAGTCGAAGTCCTGCACCGCGATCACGACGGCGGCGCCTTCGAGCTTGCCGTAGCCGACCTTGATGGCGTCGTTCAGCCCGGTGCGGGCGCGGGCATCCTTGATGCGGTCGGCGTATCTGCGCTCGTCGCGGAATTTCAGGGGATCGGCCGACACCTCGGGCAGCGCCACGTCGAACCAGGTCTCGTTGTCGAAGATCGATTTCAGCCGCGCCGCCGCGCCCATGCGCATGTGGTAGTTCGAGCCGGGAATCACGAACTGGTTGGCCTCGACGTCCTTGTAGAACACGAGCTGTCCGGAATCCGGACACTTGATCCACAGATTCTCCGGCGTCTCGCGGCGCAAGATGTTGCGGATCTTCGGCCGGACGACGTTGGTGAGCCAATTCATGGTTCGCTCCGAATGGCGATCGAATCGCCTGGAATAAATATATGGCGGGCCGGACCATGCCCGGCAAGCCGCCGTTTGCCGTGTATTTCTGTGGGAATTGTGGCTTATTCCGCGGCCTGTTTGGCGCCCCGGACGCCCTGCGCCAGCGAGGCAACCAGATCGGCCACCGCACCGACGGTTCCGGCGGTTGCCCGGTTTTGGCCATCGAGGCTTCCGCGCAAGGCGTCGACCAGCGCGGTGCCGACCACCGCCCCGTCGGCATTCTCGGCGATGGCGCGGGCAGCGTCCGGCGTGCGGATTCCGAAGCCGACGCAAACCGGCAATTTGGTATGCCGCTTGATGCGGGCGACGGCCTGGCCGACGGCGCTTGAATCAGCACTGGCGCTGCCGGTGATGCCGGTGATCGAGACGTAGTAGACAAAGCCGGAGGTGTTGGCGAGCACCGCGGGCAGACGCTTGTCGTCGGTGGTCGGCGTCGCCAGACGGATGAAGTTCAACCCGGCCTTCATCGCCGGCAGGCACAATTCGGTGTCTTCCTCCGGCGGCAGGTCGACGATGATCAGGCCGTCAACGCCTGCGGATTTCGCATCGACCAGAAACTTGTCGACGCCATAGATGTAGATCGGATTGTAGTAGCCCATCAGCACCAGCGGTGTGGCGTTATCGGCTTTGCGAAACTCGCGCACCATCGCCAGCGTCTTCTTCAGCGTCATGCCGGCCTTCAGCGCCCGTAAGCCCGCCGCCTGGATCGCCGGGCCATCGGCCATCGGATCGGTGAAGGGCATGCCGATCTCGATGACGTCGGCGCCGGCCTTCGGCAGCGTCTTGATGATCTCGAGCGAGGTCGCGGGATCGGGATCGCCGGCCATCAGAAAGGTGATGAAGGCGGAGCGGCCCTGCTTCTTCAGTTCAGCGAAGCGTGCGTCGATACGGGTGGTCACTTCTTCTTGCCCTTCAGGATGTCGCCCACCTGCGGCACGTCCTTGTCGCCGCGGCCGGAGAGATTGACCACCATCAGGTGATCGCGCGGCCGTTTCGGCGCGAGATCCATCACCTTGGCGATGGCGTGCGCCGGCTCCAGCGCCGGGATGATGCCTTCCAGTCGCGACAGCAATTGGAACGCGGCCAGCGCCTCGTCGTCGGTCGCGGACAAATACGTCACCCGGCCGGTTTCATGCAGCCAGGAATGCTCCGGCCCGATGCCGGGATAGTCCAGCCCCGCCGAGATCGAATGTGCGTCCTGGATCTGGCCGTCATCGTCCATCAGCAGATAAGTGCGGTTGCCATGCAGCACGCCGGGCCGGCCGCCGGCGATGGAAGCGGCATGCAATTGCGTCAGCCCATGGCCCGCGGCTTCGACACCGAAGATCTCGATAGAGGGCTCGTCGAGGAAGGGGTGAAACAGCCCCATCGCGTTGGAGCCGCCGCCGATGCAGGCTACAAGCGAATCCGGCAGGCGGCCTTCTTCCTCCTGCATCTGCGCACGGGTCTCGATGCCGATCACCGACTGGAAGTCGCGCACCATCATCGGATAGGGATGCGGGCCGGCCACCGTGCCAATGCAGTAGAACGTGTTGTGCACGTTGGTGACCCAGTCGCGCAGCGCCTCGTTCATCGCATCCTTCAGCGTGCGCGAACCGGACTGCACCGGGATCACCGTGGCGCCGAGCATTTCCATGCGGATGACGTTCGGCTGCTGCCGCTCGACGTCGACCGCGCCCATATAGACGAAACATTCAAGCCCGAACCGCGCGCACAGCGTCGCGGTGGCGACGCCATGCTGGCCGGCGCCCGTCTCGGCGATGATGCGCTTCTTGCCCATGCGCCGCGCCACCATGATCTGGCCGAGCACATTGTTGACCTTGTGCGAGCCGGTATGGTTGAGCTCCTCGCGCTTGAAATAGATTTTCGCCCCGCCGAGGTGCTCGGTCAGGCGCTCGGCGAAATACAGCGGCGACGGTCGGCCGACATAGTGCTTGAGATAGCCGTTCATTTCCGCGTGGAATGCCGGATCGGCCTTGGCCTCGGCGTAGGCCTTCTCCAGATCGAGGATCAGCGGCATCAGCGTTTCCGCGACGAAGCGGCCGCCGAAGATGCCGAAATGCCCGCGCTCGTCGGGACCGCTGCGGAAGGAATTGGGTTTGGCGAGACTCATCGAACCATCAGCTCTTCTGTTGCGCGCGCCGCGCGAATGAATGCGCGGATCATCTCGGGATCCTTGACGCCGGGGGAGCGTTCCACGCCGGATGAAATATCGACGCCGCCGGCGCGGGTAACGTGCACGGCCTCCGCAACGTTCCCGGCGTTGAGCCCGCCCGAGACCATGAACGGCAGCTTGAGGTCGAGCTTCTCCAGCACATGCCAGTCGAACACCGCGCCGAGGCCGCCGGGACGCGTGGCTTCCTTCGGCGCGCGGGCATCGAACAGGATGCGGTCGGCGACGTCGGCATAGTCGGGCAAGGTCGCCAGATCGGCCGAGGTCTCGACCGCGATCGCCTTCATGACCGGCAATCCGAATTTCTGCTTGATGTCGCGCAGCCGCGCCACGGTCTCCCTGCCGTGCAATTGCAACAGATCCGGCTGCAGCGCCTCGACGATGTTGGCGAGCGTCAGATCGTCGGCATCGACCGTGAGCGCGACCTTCGACGCCCGGCGCTTTGCCGCTTTGCCGAGGTCCCGGGCCATCTCGAGGCTGAGGTGCCGGGGCGAGGGTGGAAAGAACACGAACCCGACCATGTCCGCGCCGGCATCCAGCGCGACGTCGAGCGTCTCGCGCGTGGACAGGCCGCAGATTTTGACGATCAGGGACATGCTTCAAAACAGGGTCAGAGCGGTGGCGAGGAGGCCGGAACGGCCGATCCGCCGGTGGGGCGCGTTCTACAACGTCGCGCGCTGCTTGTCTCGCCCGCCGGGCCCATAAAAGCCGCCCTGCGAGGGGGCCGGAAGGCGCTGCTGATCGTACCGCGAGGCCGCGGCGCCGGCGCGCAGATCGGCCAGTTGCGCCCGGGCAGCCCGCGCGTCGGCCTCGTGC
>JBAUUA010000757.1:0-4621 GCA_049582465.1 Bradyrhizobium sp.
TCGGTGCAGTTCGGCCTCACCTTCGAGCCGTCCGACGCCGTCCCCGAGACGCCGGCGACGAACCTGCCGGCGGTCCCTGCCCCCGCAGCCGTTCCGGTCGCCGCGCCTGCCGCGGAAAATCAGGACGAGCCGGCAAAGCCGAGCGAGGGCGCCGAAGTCGTACGGCTGGATCGCTTCCGCAAAAAATAATACGCGCGCAGGAAAACCGCGCGATCATGTAGGATGAATGTGCCGCCGGGAGCCCGCGTGAGCTGGCTCACGTGGCTCGACTCGCGCAACGGACCAACCCATGGCTCGATCGACCACATCCGGCTCTATGCGCACCGAGACCGACAGCTTCGGTCCGATCGAGGTTCCCGCCGATCGATACTGGGGCGCGCAGACCGAGCGGTCGCGGCAGAATTTCCGCATCGGCCAGGACCGGATGCCGATGCCGATCATTCGTGCGCTCGGCATCGTCAAGCTGGCGGCGGCAGAGGCCAATCGCGAACTCGGATTGATCGACCAGCGCCGCGCCCGCGCCATCATCCGCGCCGCGCATGAAGTGATCGACGGCAAGCTCGACGATCATTTCCCTCTCGTCGTCTGGCAGACCGGCTCCGGCACCCAGACCAACATGAACCTCAACGAGGTGATCGCCAATCGCGCCAGCGAACTGCTCGGCGGCAAGCTCGGCGCCAAGGCGCCGGTTCATCCCAACGATCACGTCAACATGAGTCAGTCGTCGAACGACTCGTTCCCGACCGCGATGCACATCGCGGCAGCGATCGGCATCACCGCCGATCTCATTCCCTCGCTGAGCCTGCTCCACCGTGCACTGCAAAAAAAGGAGAAGGCGTTCGCCCATATCGTCAAGATCGGCCGCACCCACACCCAGGATGCGACGCCGCTGACACTCGGCCAGGAATTTTCCGGTTACGCCGCGCAGGTCGAGAGTGGCATTAAACGGCTAAAGGTGGCGGTAAACGATCTGTACCCGCTGGCGCAAGGCGGCACCGCGGTCGGAACCGGGCTCAATTCGAAACCGAAATTCGCCCGACTGTTCGCCAGGCACGCCGCCAGGATTACAAAGCTGCCCTTCACCAGCGCCGCCAACAAGTTCGAGGCGCTGGCCTCCAACGACGCGTACGTGTTCGCGCATGGCGCCATCAATTCGGCGGCGACCGGCTTGTTCAAGATCGCAAACGATATACGCTTGCTCGGCTCGGGTCCGCGCTCGGGCCTCGGCGAACTGATCCTGCCGGAGAACGAGCCGGGCTCCTCGATCATGCCGGGCAAGGTCAATCCGACGCAGTGCGAAGCGATGACCATGGTATGCTGCCAGGTGTTCGGAAACCAGACGGCCGTCACCGCGGGCGGCAGCCAGGGACACTTCGAACTCAATGTTTATAAGCCTTTGTTGGCCTATTGCATGATACACTCGATTCAATTGCTGGCCGATGCCGCACGCTCATTCACGGTGCACTGCATCGAAGGGATCCGCGCCGACGAAAAGCGCATCCGGGATTTGATGGAACGCTCGCTGATGCTGGTGACCGCGCTCGCACCGAAGATCGGCTACGACAACGCGGCGAAGGTCGCCAAGTCGGCGCACGCCCGCGGAACCACGCTGAAGGAAGAGGCGGTGCGGCTGGGCTTTGTTTCGGAGAAGGAATTCGACCGGCTGGTCCAGCCGGTCAAAATGATACACCCGGGCTGATCTCGGGACGAGCGGCCCCCGTGAGATTACGGTTCGACAAAATAGTTATGGACGATAACACCTAAAGAATGAGACCGATCATCTATCGTCATTGCGCCGGGTCATCTATCGTCCCGGTGTTGAGGTTATGGTGAAGCACGAATTATTTCGTTGCCGCAAAGCGGAAGATATTTTTTGACGTTATGGGGGGCTATCGACGGGAATTTCAGATGGCGATCGAGCAGGCGAGTGCCCAGCGCGACCACTCACGCCTTCGTGAAAATTTCTCACGCCCCAAATTGGTTAAATGAGGGAGGCTGGCATGGGGGATTTAGTCAACCTGAAGCGATTTAGGAAACGCGCTGAGAAAGAACAGTCGGCGAAACAGGCTGACGCCAACCGGAAGCGGTTCGGCCGGACCAAGTCCGAACGCGTTCTGGAAGAAGGGCGCAGCAAACGCGCCAACGACCTGCTTGATCAGCACCAGATCGATGGCGAGGATGCGTCATGAAATCGCCGGTCGTGAAACGTTCAATCGTCGTCGCCGGTCACAAGACCAGCGTCAGTCTCGAAGAAGCCTTCTGGAACGGCATGAAGGAGATTTCCGGATTGCGCGACATGACGCTGTCCGAGTTGGTGGGCGAAATCGACAGCAATCGCCAGCAAGGCAATCTGTCATCCGCGATCCGACTCTTCGTGCTGGATTATTTCCGGACGCGCGCCTTGGCGACGGCGTCGGATCCAAAGTCGCAAGCCTAGTTGCGACGAGCCAGGCGCGATTGCGACGCCGCGAGCGACCACGCCGCGCGGCGCTCGACTTCGAGCGGCAACCGGACACGGGCGCTTTTCAAAAGAGAGACGCGCCCCGGAGGCTCGGGCAACGAACTCAGTAAACGAGACCGGTGCCGGGTGGTTTTTCCAGTGCATCCGCCAGGGACCGGTACTCCGCGCAGTCGGCTCCGCAAATCGCGGCGATCCGGCTCAAATGGTACACCGCCTGATCGCGGTTGCCCTGTTCGATCTGCCACAGGCCGTAATAGTTCCAGGTCAGCACATGGTTCGGATCGGATTTCAGCGCGCGCTCGTACCAGACTTGCGAGAGCTTGTAGTCGCCTAGCTTGCGATAGGAATAGCCGATCAGATTGGCTACGTTCGGATGATCGTCATGGCCGAGCGCCTTGAGCTCATCGATCGCAGCCGCATAATCGTTGCGATCGTAGATCGTCGAATAGGCGGCGCGATAGGCTTTCGCAAAAGCGGGATCGTCGAACAGCGACTGCTTGCTGGGCTTCTTTTTGACCTTATGGGTGGTGCGAGTGGCCCTGGGGTCCTGCGAAGGTGCAGGCGATTCATAAGGAGACGCATAAGGGTCTCCGCCACCGCCGCCCCCTCCTCCGCCGCCACCACCGGCGGCCAGGACCGGAACGGCCGGGGCTGCGGCGAGCCCCGCCAGAAACATGGCCAGTGTCGCGAACCGGATCACAGAGTTGGTCATGCACGCCTCCTGCTTTGTGGGCGATTCCTCCAGCCGCAGCTCTAAACACCACTTGGACCCGGACATTCCCCGGTATTCTGGTTGCGGGAAAATAATTGCGCTGGGTCAATGCCCGCTTCGCCGGCGCGTTTAAGAGTTCGAAACGAGTTGGACGGAATGTGTTCCAAAAGCCCGCATTGGGCGGAAGGTGCGTGAGCTTGTTTATAATCGCTCTAAGGTGCAGCCGCATTTCGATCGGAAGCCTTGACCGGCTGGCCTGCGATTGGAAATACACGCCATGACCAAACGGAACGGCACTCGCCCACATCTGCCGCTGGGAATGGCCAAGCGTGGCTATTCGGGCGTGATCCAGCACCTCGCCGCCGGCGATGCCGGCTCCGCGCTGTCGGCCAACGAACTCGAAAGCCGCTTGATCGAACTGGGCTTCGTCGAAGGCGCCCGGGTCGAGGTGCTGCATGAGGGCATCGTCGGCCGCGATCCGATCGCCGTCCGCGTCGAGAACGTCACGATCGCGGTGCGCCGTCGCGAGGCCATGGCCATCATTGTCGCCTGAGGCGAGCGGACCGCAGAATATGGAAGCTCCGTTGCTGCATCTGGCCCTGGTCGGCACACCGAACAGCGGCAAGACTTCCCTGTTCAACGCGCTCACCGGCAGCCGTCAGAAGGTCGCGAACTATCCCGGCGTTACCGTCGAACGCAAGGAAGGCGGGTTCGTCACGCCCTCGGGCCGGCAGGTTTCGCTGGTCGATTTGCCCGGCACCTACTCGCTGCGCGGCCGCAGCCCGGACGAAGAGATCACCCGCGACATGGTGCTCGGCCGGACGCCCGGCGAGGCCGTGCCCGACCTCGTGCTCTGCGTCGCCGATTCCACCAATCTGCGGCTGACCATCCGCCTGCTGCTCGAGCTCAAGAGCACCGGCCGGCCGCTGATGCTGGTGCTCAACATGTTCGACATCGCGAGCCGCCGCGGCGTCACCGTGGACGTGCCGCGTCTGTCGGAGGCGCTCGGCGTTCCCGTCGTCACCTCGATCGCGGTGCGCAAGGGCGGCACCGCCGAACTGCTGCGCCGGACCGACGAACTGGCGGCGCAGGCGCAGCCGCACCTGAGCGAAAATCTCTGGGAGCCGCTGACGGTCGCGCAGTTGCGGGCAACCCAGCGCGAGGCCGATCGCATCATCGCTTCGACCGTGAGCCTGCCGACGCGGCCGGATTCCTGGACCGCGCGGATCGACGCCGTGGTGCTGCACCCGGTCGCGGGGCTGGCGATCCTGGCCCTCATCCTGTTCGTGATGTTCCAGGCGGTGTTCGCCTGGGCGCAGCCCCTGATGGAGCTGTTGTCGCAGGCCTTCAGCGCGCTCGGGCAATTGGTGCACGACACGCTGCCCGCCGGCCTCCTGCAAAGCTTCCTGCAGAACGGCGTGATTTCCGGCGTCGGCAGCGTCATCGTG
>JBAUUA010000758.1:0-6885 GCA_049582465.1 Bradyrhizobium sp.
GAAATCGCCGGCGCCGATCAGGTTCCAATGCTGCAGCTGCATGCGAACCGCTTCCTGCATCGCGCCCTCCCTGAAGATGCCGCAGGAGGGATCGTGCAGCCGGACCTTGTCGTAGAAGCGCGCGAGAATCCCCGGCAGCGCGCTCGCGAAAAACGGCCGCATCTCCCGCAGGCTCGCCCGCATCGGCTCGTCGAGGCCCAGCAGGTCGAGGCGGATGGCATTCCAGTCGGGGCTCATCGGCGGCTCCGGGGTCGTCGTCGGCCACCGATGTAGCGGGTTTATGGTTAACGAATTGCAAATTTCCACGTAATTCTACTGAGAAAAGTGCCAAATCCTGATCCGGAAGAGCTCCAAAGCCGGGGGCCGGGAAGTCACGCTTCCGGTGTCTTGGAACGCGAAGAAGCGACCAGGTCGCTGGCGTTCTCCGCACGACGATGTTGCCGAAAACTCCCGTTCAAATTTCAATCAATCAGCCGCGCCATTATCGCGCGCGAAGTAACGCAGTCCTTCTCCTCGCGAGAGCGAATCGAACGCTTCGTTGCCTCGGCCCTGCAACTACGTCGCGCTGAGCTCTCTCGTGTGAAATCCGGCTCAAGATTTTTTGCAACGGCGGCTGGCGGACGGTCCATGGAAATTCACATGATCGGAAATGCAATTAGCGCCTCGCGGCGGTCTCGATGTGCCTTGATGGCAACATGCGGAACTCGCATCGAGGATCTTGTCGGTGGACTTGGAGCATGGTGAAATAAGGCGGAATTTTCGCAGAACCTGGGCGCGAAAATTCCCGACAGGCCGCGTCTCGTTGGAGCACGTGCAGCCCGCCAACAATTTTTTGTGCCATGCCTGGGTACAAGGAGTGAGCAGGAACGGGGAAAATGCTGAGTACATTTTTCGCGCCACAATTCATTGCCCTCTATCTTCTCGCCGCATCCACGATCTACGTGCATTTCCGCGGTCGCGAGCGACTACGGATCGGCCGTCAGCTCGGCGATCACTCGACCTACCTCGCCCCTTACAACGTGCTGATGTATGCGGGCTCGGCGGTTCCGAACGAGCCCGTGATCCCGGTTGACCGCTTTCCGGAACTGGCAAAACTGCGCGACAATTGGGAAATGATCCGCGACGAAGCGGTGAGGCTGTTCGACGAGGGATTCATCCGGGCGGCCGCCAGGAACAACGATTGGGGTTTCTATTCGTTCTTCAAGAGCGGCTGGAAGCGCTTTTACCTGAAATGGTACGATGACTTTCTGCCATCGGCGCGCACGCTGTGCCCGAATACGGTCGAGCTGTTGAATTCGATCCCGACTGTCCATGGCGCGATGTTTGCCATGCTGCCGCCCGGCGGCAAGCTCGGCGCGCATCGCGATCCCTTCGCGGGATCGCTGCGTTACCATCTCGGACTCGTTACGCCCAATTCGGAAAAGTGCCGGATCCTTGTCGATGGCGTGGAATGCGTCTGGCGCGACGGCGAGGGTTTCGTGTTCGACGAAACCTTCATCCACCGCGCCGAGAACGCCACCGATGTGTCCCGGATCATCCTGTTCTGCGACGTCGAGCGTCCCATGAAGTACCGCTTCATGGCCGCCATGAATCGCTGGGTCAGCCACCACATCGTCAAGGCTTCGGCGACGCAGAACGTGGATGGCGAACAGGTCGGCGCCCTTAACAAGGTGTTCGGCGGGATCTACGAGGTTCATCTGGCCGGACAGCGCGTCAAGAAGTGGAACCGCAAGGTCTATTACACGCTGAAATATTCGCTGACGCTTGCCGTTCTCGGGCTTATCGTCGCATCCGCCTTGAGGTGACGGCGCGCTCGCTGACCTCGAAAGCGCAAACAAAAGGCCCCGGACGAACCCGGGGCCTTTCGATTTTCCGGATGCGGCGCGGGCGCTATTGCGGCTTGCCGATCGAAACCTTCAGGGTGCCGACACCGTCGACGCCGCATTCGATCTTGTCGCCAGGATTGAGCTGGGAGACACCGGCCGGCGTTCCCGTCATGATGATGTCGCCGGCGGCGAGCGCGACCTGCTGCGAGAGCTGCCAGATGATCTCCGGCACGCTCCAGATCAATTCGGTGAGATCGCCCTTCTGCTGCTCGGTGCCGTTGACCGTGAGCCAGATCCTGCCCTTGGAGGGGTGGCCGATCTTGGCGGCCGGCTGCAGCGCGGAGCAGGGCGCGGAATAGTCGAAGGACTTACCGACTTCCCAGGGACGCTCCTTCTTGCGCGAGGCGATCTGCAGGTCGCGGCGGGTGAGGTCGATTCCAACCCCATAGCCGTAGACATGATCGAGCGCCTTGTCGGCAGGGATGTTGAGGCCGCCGCTCTTCATGGCGACGATCAGCTCGACCTCGTGGTGCAGATCCTTGGTCAGCGGCGGATAGGGGATCGTGGCGCCGTCCGCCACCAGCATGTCGGCGTGCTTGGCGAAGAAGAACGGCGGCGCTCGCTCGTCATTGCCCATCTCCCTGATGTGCTCGAGATAGTTGCGCCCGACGCACCAGATGCGGCGCACCGGATAGGATTTCGACTCGCCGACGACGGGAAGGGTGGGCTGCGGCGGGGCGGCAATGACGTACGATGTGGCGTTCATGAACGGTCTCGGAGGGTTGCGGGAGGAAATCCGGAAAATAGCCTTACGCGGTTGCGCTGATCGGCGCCAGAGTTGGGGGGCCGGCATCACGGTGTTGTATGCGGAAGAAGGAGGCATAGCGCCCGCCACGACGCAGCAAATCGTCATGCTGGCCGCGCTCGACGATTTCGCCGCCCTCGACCACCAGGATTGCGTCGGAGTGCATGATGGTGTGCAGGCGATGGGCGATGACGATGGTGGTGCGGCCCCGGCAGAGATGCTCGATTGCCTCCTGCACGGCCTTCTCGGATTCCGAATCCAGCGCGGCCGTGGCCTCGTCGAGCAGGATGATCGGCGCGTTCCTGATCAGCGCGCGCGCCACTGCGATGCGCTGGCGCTGGCCGCCAGACAGTTGCGTGCCGTGCTCGCCGACCGGGGTGTCGTAGCCGAGCGGGAAGCTCATGATGAAATCGTGGGCGCAGGCCGCTTTCGCCGCCGCCACGATCTCGTCTTGCGTGGCGCCGACCTTGCCGAAGCCGATATTGGCGCCGATGCTGTCGCGGAACAGGTAAACGTCCTGGCCGACATAGGCGGTCTGGCGCCGCAGCGAGTTGCGCGAGATGGCGGAGATCGCCTGGCCGTCGATCAGGATCTCGCCCTCGGTGATCTCGTAGAGCCGCAGCAACAGCGCCAGCACCGTCGACTTGCCGCCGCCGGATGGGCCGACCAGCGCCGTCACCTTGCCCGGCTCGGCGACGAAGCTCACGTCATGCAGCACGGGTTCGTCCGCGCGATAGGCAAAGCTGACATGGCGCAGCTCGATCCGCGCCTCGGTCAGCTTCAACGCCGGCTTGTCGTCATCGGCAAGTTCGCTCGCCGGATTATCGACGACTTCCAGCAGCATGCGCGCGCCGACCAGTTGGCTGTTCAGGTCGATGTTGAGCCGCGCCAGCCGTTTCGCCGGCTCGGTCGCCAGCAGGAAGGCCGTCATGAACGAGAAGAACTGGCCGGGGGTGGCGCCGAGCGCGACCACGCTGTAACCGCCATAGAGCAGGCAGCCGGCCACCGCGAAGCCGCCGAGCGTTTCCATCAACGGGTTCGCACGGTTGGAGACCCGCGCCATCTTGTTGGCGTTGCGCTCGACGACGGCGATGTTCTCGTCGATGCGCCGTTGCATGGTTTCTTCCAGCGTGAACGCCTTGACGGTGCGGATGCCCTGCAGCGATTCCTGCATGGTCTCCATGATGTCGGCGGTGCCGGTGAACTGGTTATAGGCGAGCCCCTTCACCCGCTTGACCAGCTTGCGCAGGATCAGCATCGCCGGCGGCACCACCACGAGACCCACGAACGACAGGATCGGGTCCTGCATCACCATCACGCCGATCAGTCCGATCAACATGAAGAGATCGCGCCCGATGGCGTTGATCAGCATGTTGAGGACGTCGGTGATGGATTTCGCGCCGGCCGTCAGCCGCGCCAGGAATTCGGACGAATGCCGCTCGGAAAAGAATGCGATGCTTTCGTTCATCAGCTTGGCGAACAGCCGTCGCTGATTGTTGGCGAGAATGGCGTTGCTGATCTTGGACAGGATCACGGTGTGGCCGTAGGTCGCCACGCCCTTGGCGAAGAGCAGAAGCACCGTGACGCCGGAAAGAATGGCGATGCGGGGAATGTTCTTGTCGATGTAGGCCTGGTTGATCACCTGGCCGAGGACATAGGCCGAGCCCGCGGTCGCGCCGGCCGCCACGCCCATCAGCACGAAAGCGGTCAGGTAGCGCCGCCAATAGGCAATTCCCTGTTCCATGACCAGGCGGCGAATCAGGATCGCCGCGCCATAGGGGTCGTCAGTGATTTTTCTCGGGAGTTTGGTCATCCGCGTTCCATCGACGGCGCAAGCAGATTTTGGGCGCGCGTCAGGGCTGCTGCGGTGACTCCTTGCCTGCTATGTCGGCGTTTTTCAAGCCAAATCAGGCCTTGCGGCGGACCGGATTTTACGCCGATTCCACCTGCGGAACGAGGCCGCCGCGCTCGCGGAACAGCTTTTCTTCCCACGCCAGCGCATGTCTGGCGATGGTTTCGAGATCGTCATATTGCGGCGTCCAATCCAGCGTCGAGCGGATCAGGCCGGTATCGGCAATCATGGTCATGATGTCGCCGGGCCGCCGCGGGCCGTATTGAACCGCGAAGTTGCGCCCGGAGACCTTGCGCACCGCCTCGATGGTTTCCAGCACCGAATAGCCGCGGCCATAGCCGCAATTCAGCGTCATCGAGGCCCCGCCGCCGCGCAAATGGGACAGCGCCGCGCGATGGGCCTGCACCAGGTCGGTGACATGGATGAAATCCCGGATGCAGCTTCCGTCCGGCGTCGGATAGTCGGTGCCGAATACGTCGATCTTGGCGCGCTGCCCGGTGGCCACTTCGACCGCGATCTTCAACAGATGTGTCGCGCCGACGGTCGCCAGCCCGATGCGGGCCTGCGGGTCGGCGCCCGCGACGTTGAAGTAGCGCAGCGCGACATAGCTCATGCCGTGCGCGGTGGCCACATCGTGCAGCATGATCTCGGCCATCAGCTTGGAGGAGCCGTAAGGCGACAGCGGCCGTGTCGGCGCGCTCTCGGGAACGGGCACCTGATCCGGATTGCCGTACACCGCGGCGGTGGATGAAAAGATGAAGCGGCCGACGCCCGACTTCACCGCCGTGTTGAGCAGGCTGCGCGTCGTCATGGTGTTGTTGCGGTAATAGGCCAGCGGATCGCGCATCGATTCCGGCACGACAATCGAGCCCGCGAAATGAATGACGCTTTCCACGGCGTGCGCGGATATCACGCCCTCGACGAGGTTCTCGTCGCCGGCATCGCCGATGAACAGCGGAACGCCCTGGGGCAAGAATTGGGAGAAGCCGGTGGACAGGTTGTCGATCACGACGACACTTTCGCCGGCCTCGATCAGCGCCTGAACCATGTGACTTCCGATATAGCCGGCACCGCCGGTAACAAGCACGCTCATGAACTCACCCGCTCCCGATATGGGGCGAAGCTATCCGGGCCGCGGTGAAGAGTGGGTTTCGGCGCCTCTGAACTGGCCACTATGCTTAATGTTGCGTATAGAAATCGGCGAACCGGAGCCTGACGTGGCCATCGAGAACATTTCCGCTGCCGATCTGCAGCTGATCGTGCCGAATCTGCACAGGCGCTACTCCGGCGTCACCGCGACCAACCGCATGGTGGCGCCAAAGCTTGCGCAACTGTTCCGTGCCGCATGGCTGGGGTCCGATGCGCCCGCGGGCATCGCGCGGATGAGCGCTGCGGATCTGCTGAAACTGTGGCGGCGCGGCACGCCGCTGATCTGGCACGCGCGCCGCAACAACGAGATGATCGTGGGCGTCGTGCTGCGATCGCTCGGCTGGCCGCTGAAACTGGTGTTCACCTCGGCGGCGCAGCGGCACCATACCTGGATCACGCGCTGGCTGATCCGGCGGATGGACGCGATCATCGCCACCAGCGAACTCTCGGCGTCGTTTCTCAAGCGCAAGGCAACCGTGATTCCGCACGGCGTCGACACCGATCGCTATTGCCCGCCGACCGATCGGGCGGCGGCGTTCGCGCAAACCGGCTTGCCGGGCCGCTATGCGATCGGCTGCTTCGGCCGGGTGCGCGCGCAAAAGGGCAGCGATGTGTTCGTGGACGCGATGTGCGCCCTGCTGCCGCGCTACCCCGATTTCACGGCGGTCATGGTCGGCGCCATCACCCCCGAGCAGCAAGGATTTGCCGACGATCTGAAAAAGCGGATCGAAGCGGCAGGCCTGCAATCGCGCATCGTCGTCACGGGCGAACTTGCGATCGAGGAGGTGCAGCGCTGGTACCGGCGGCTGACGATCTATGCCTTCACCTCGCGCAACGAAGGCTTTGGCCTGACGCTGATCGAAGCCATGGCGGCGGGCGCGGCCCTGGTCGCCGCGCGCGCGGGCGCGGCAGAGCTGGTGGTGGAGGATGGCGTGACCGGTGTGCTGGTTCCAGCCGGAGACGCCGCCGCGCTCGCGGCTGCGCTTGAACCTTTGATGCGCGATGCCGCGGCGGCGACCACGATGGGTGTGCGCGCGCGGCATCGTGTGCTCGAAAGATTCAGTCTTGATGCAGAGGCGGCAGCGATCGCCGGCGTCTATCGCCGCCTGGTCTGAACAATCACGTCGGCGACAAAGGCGTCGAGATCGCCGCCGGCGAAAAGGAAACCGGGCAGTCCTGCGGCTTGAGCGGCTCTGATATCGGTATCGCGGTCGCCGATCACAAAGCTGCCTTCTCGCTGCACGGGCCAATGC
>JBAUUA010000759.1:0-4033 GCA_049582465.1 Bradyrhizobium sp.
GAGACCGACCGGCTGCGTGGATTGCCACTTGGTTTTACTGCACCCCATAGCTCGCAAGGCGTATGCCGCCATAGACGCCGAGGCCCGGCTGCAGAAAGCCCGTGGGGTTCTGGTAGTGGACGTTGAACAGATTGTCGACGCGGCCGAAAACCTTGAGCTGGTCGGTCACGGCGTAGTCGGCCGCAAAATTGACCACGGTGTAGCCCGGCGCCAGCAGACGCGGGATGGTGAATTCGCGATCGGCATCGATGAAGCTGCCGGTATGCAGCACCGTCGCCGACAGGGTCAGCGGATCGATGGGATTCCAGATGACATTCGCGCTCCATTTTTCCTTGGGCCGGCGCAACAGCTCCAGTCCGGTCATCGCGTCGACGGCACGCGTAAAGGTGTAGTCGGCGCGAACCCGGATGCGGTCGGTGATGCTGGCGGCCACGAAATTCTCGGTGCCTTCCGTGGTCGCCCTTCCGACGTTGACGTTGGTGCTGCTGAACGTCACGGGATCCGCCACGCTCTGGATCAGATTGGTGATGTCGTTGTGGAAGTAGGTCGACCCGAAACGGACCCGGTCATTGAACAAAGGTTGCTCGAAGCCGGCATCATAGCCGACGCTTTCCTCGGGCTTCAGGTTCGGGTTGGCGAAAAAGAAGAACGCCGGAAAGCTGACGAAAAGCTGGTTCAGCGTCGGCGCCTTGAAGCCGGTGCCATAGCTGCCCTTGAGCTTGGTTTCCGTGAACGGCAGGATCACCGCCGGGGCGAGACGGAAGGTCGGGTGATCGCCGAACCGGTCGTTGTCGTCCTGCCTGACGTTCTCGACCAGGAACAGGCGGTTGGCGAACTGCGATTGCAGTTCGACATAGGCCGCCTTGTTGACGTTCTGCGCCGACACCGTGGAGGTCTGCAACGTCTCGGTCTCATGCTCGGCGCCGACGATGACGGTATGGTACGGCGCGAGCTGGGTGACGGTATGCCAGTCGTATTTCGTCCGGTCGCCGGTCGTGATCGTCGGCGCGGCGTCGCCCGGTGAGATGTTGGAGTTCCAGTTGTTGGTGTAGTTGACGCCGAAATAGTTCTTGATGCGGCCGTCGAGCACCGACCAGACGGCTTCCTCGCGCGTGAACAGCTGATGCACGATCTGCGTGCTCTGTGCCGCGGCCGGAAAACTCGCGAACGTCACGGGGTCGAATGTATCGCCGGTGAAGTGCAGCGTGGCGTCGGTATAGCGCGCGACCGCGTTCAGGGTCAGATTTTCGCTGACGTCGGCGCCGAGCTTGGTCGAATACGTCATGTTGTCGTAATTGTTGCCGATCGCCTTTTGGCCGGGCGGCAGCAGTTCCAGCGGCGTCACCGGAATGTCGGTGGCGCGGAAATGCGCGACGTTGAAGGCGTAGTTGATGCGGTCCTGCGCCCCGCTCAGCCCCACGGTCTGGTTGAACGTGCCGAACGAGCCGCCTTCGAGCGTTGCGGTCGCGCGGGCAGGACCTTCGCCTTTCTTGGTGATGATCGAGATCACGCCGCCGAGCGCGTCGGCGCCATAGAGCCCGCTTTGCGGTCCCCGCAATACTTCCATCTGCTGGATATCAGACGTCAACAGCTGGCCCAGGTCGAAGGAGCGATTCGGGTTGCTGGGATCGCTGACATCGATGCCGTCGATCAGGATCTTGGTGTGATTCGAGTTGGTGCCGCGCATGAACACCGAGGTCAGCCCGCCCGGACCTCCGCTTTGCACGACATTGAGTCCCGGCACGGTGGCGAGCGCATCGGGCGCGGTGCGGCGCTGGTCGCGCTCCATGTCCCTGGCGGTGATCACCGTGACCGAACTGGCGATCTGATCGACCGGCGTCACCGTCGCGGTCGGGCTGATCACGACGGCTTTCTCCTTGTCCGGCGTACCCGATGGTTTGGCATCGGTGGAACTCTGCTGCACGGCAGGAACGGCGCGGCGAGATGCGGAAGGTTGTTCGGGCGCGGGCCCGGAGCGGGCCCTGTTTTTATCGGCGGGCGCTTCCACCTCGATGCTTGGCAGCAGGTTCGGCGAGGCCGATTGCTGCGCTTTGGCGGCGGAAATGCCCAGGGAAAGAACGGGAACAAGAAAAGTTGAAGCCAGCAGATAGGTGCGACGCCGCGCTGCGGCTTTGCGGATGGAAGACATGGTTGGACCTCGGTATGACGTCAGTGGCACGTCACAGCGAACCAAGTCTCACCATGGGCTTTCGCACCTCAGGTGAAGCTAATGTCTGTACTCCCCGACCGACATCTTCGCGTGTGACCACGGCTGACGGCAGGTCTCCTGGCTCGCGGGTCGTTACCTTTCATCGCCTTCCCAGGACCGAGATTCCCAGTGGCATATGACGAAAGATTCACCGCTTACAGTTGCGGGGGCAGCCGCGGCATTGGGGAAATCTCCCCGCACCGCATTCCCTTTTGATCCCCAAACTGGGGAACCGTCGCGAACATCTAGAAGTTTGCCGGGTGGAGAGTCAATGCCATCGTTTGGCCGCCGGGCTTCGAACGGGTACGCATTTTGTTCACGCGGCCCGCTTGTGCCCGACCTCAATCATTGTAAGAGCATGGACCCGAAGGCGGCGAGGTTGCCGCTTGGGGACGATGGATGAGCATTGAAAACGTCATGGCGACGGCTGACATCGCGGCGCGCCGGCGCGCGAGCGTGATGGCGGCGCTCGTCGTCCTCGTCGTGCTCTTGATGCTGCTCTCGCTCGGCGTCGGGCCGGTGCGGCTGTCGCCATCGGCCGTGATCGATGCCCTGTTCGGCGGCGGCAGCGACGTCCAGCAGGTGATCGTGCAGCAAATCCGGCTGCCGCGCACGATTCTCGGGCTTGCGATCGGCGCGATGCTGGGGCTGTCGGGCGCGGCGATGCAGGGATTGCTGCGCAATCCGCTGGCTTCGCCCGAACTGTTCGGCGCGCCGCAATCGGCGGCCTTCGGCGCGGTGGTGGTGATCGCGTTCGGCCTTGCCGATGTGCGTTCCTACGCGCTTCCGGTGATGGCGATCGCCGCGGCCTTCGCCTCCGTGTTCGCTTTACTTGCGATCGCGGGGCGCAACGCCGGCCTGCTGATTCTGATTCTGGCGGGCCTTGCGATCTCGAGTCTCGCGGGCGCGGCGACCGCGCTGGTGATGAACCTGTCCAGCAATCCCTTCGTCGTGCTCGAAATTGCGTTCTGGCTGCTCGGCTCGCTGGAGGACCGCAGTTTCCGCCACGTCATGCTGGCGATGCCGTTCATGGCCGCGGGCGCGGTCATTCTCTTCAGCCAGCGCCACGCCTTTCGCGCGCTCAGCCTCGGCGAGGAGACGGCGCAAAGCCTCGGTGTCGATGTCGGCCGGCTGCGGCTGATGGTGATATCGGGCGTAGCCCTCGGCGTCGGCGGCGCGGTCGCCGTATCCGGCAGCATCGGCTTCATCGGTCTGGTGGCGCCGCATCTGATGCGGCCCCTGATCGGCCACGATCCCGCGCGGCTCCTGGTTCCCAGCGCGCTCACCGGCAGCGCGCTGCTGCTGGCGGCCGATATCGCGGTGCGCCTGATCCCGTCGACGAGCGATATCAAGGTCGGCGTGCTGACCTCGATCATCGGCGTGCCGTTCTTCCTCTATCTGATCATGCGCGAGCGCCGCGCGCTCTCGGGAGGCGTCGCATGACCGGCGCCGCTCTCGTCACCGCGCGCGACGTCAACGTCACGTTGGCCGGCCGTCGCGTGCTGCGCGATGTCTCGCTGGCGCTGTCGCCGGGACATCTGGTCGCCTTGGTGGGACCGAACGGCGCGGGCAAGACCACGCTTTTGCGCGCGCTGGCGGGACTGGTGCCCTCGGACGGAACCATCCATGTCCGTGGCGACGAGTTGTCGTCGCTCTCTCTGCGCGAACGCGCTCGGCGCTTTGCCTATCTGCCGCAGGGCCATCTCGTGCACTGGCCGCTGCCGGCGCGCGATATCGTGGCACTCGGCCGCTACCCGCACGGCGCGACCGATCCGGCGCGCTTGACGCCGAGGGATGCGGAGGCCGTGCTGCGCGCGATGCAGG
>JBAUUA010000760.1:0-3622 GCA_049582465.1 Bradyrhizobium sp.
TCTCGACCGGTCCGAGGTCGTTGATGCCGACCACCTCGATGTCCTTGCGGCCGGACTCGGCGATGGCCCTCAGGATGTTGCGGCCGATGCGGCCAAACCCGTTGATTGCGACCCGGACTGCCATTCGACTTCTCCTCAAAGGTTCAAAATCCGCCGTTTTGCCGGCGGTTTGGCTGCTTCTTTGCCGTTCTTGGGCTATTTCATGCCCTGAATGAATGATCGTTGCAATGCATCATAATCCCGATCATTCCGATAGGGTTACCTGCGGGGCTACTTGACGTTCAGGCGCTTTGAGGCGGTCTCGACCACCGCCTCGGCCGTGATCCCGAAATGCTTGTAAAGCGCCTTCGCCGGCGCGCTGGCGCCGAACGAATGCATGCCGATAAAATCGCCGTCCGGGCCGATCACCGCGTCCCAGCCGAACCGGACCGCGGCCTCGATCGCGATCTTGACCGGGGCGTTGCCGATGATGGCCTTGCGGCGCTCTGCCGGCTGCGCCAGCAGGAGCTCGAGCGAGGGCACCGAGACCACCCGCGTCGCAATGCCGCGCCCGGCCAGTTCCTTCTGGGCGGCGACGGCGATCTCGACCTCCGAGCCCGACGCATAGAGCGAGACCTTGGCCGCGCCCTGGGCGGCGATCAGCTCGTAGCCGCCATGGCTGCATAGATTTCCGGCGCTGGCCGTGGTGCGCGCGGGCGTCAGGTTTTGCCGCGACAGCGCCAGCACGGTGGGGCCGGTGGTGTTTTCCAGCGCCAGTTGCCAGCATTCGGCGGTCTCGACCGCATCGGCCGGGCGGAACACCCGCATGTTAGGCATCGCGCGCAGCGCGGCGAGGTGCTCGACCGGCTGGTGCGTCGGGCCGTCTTCGCCGAGCCCGATCGAATCATGGGTCATGATGTAGACGACGGGCGTGTGCGACAGCGCCGCGATCCGCATCGAGGGCCGCGCGTAATCGGTGAAGCACAGGAAGGTGCCGCCGGCCGGCGCGAAGCCGCCATGGGTCGAAAGCCCGTTCATGGCCGCAGCCATCTCCATCTCGCGGATGCCGTAATGAATGTAGCGGCCGCTGTAGTCGCCGGGCTGCACTTCCTTCAGGCCCTTGGTGCGGGTGTTGTTGGACGGCGTCAGGTCGGCCGAGCCGAGCAGCAGTTCCGGCATGATGGGCACCAGCACGTCGAGCACCATTTCGCTGGCCTTGCGGGTGGCGACCGTCGGCGGCTCGGCGACGAGTTTTTCCTTCAGCTTCTGGATCGTCTCGCCGAGCGCGTCCGGGCGCTTGCGGTCGATCACGCGGCGCACGAATTCGCTGCGCACCGCTTCCGGCTTCGCCTCGAAGCGGCCGAGCCAGTCGGCATTGGCGCTGGCGCCCTGCTTGCCGACATTGCGCCAGGCCGCCAGCACGTCCTCAGGGATTTCGAACGGTCCGTAGTTCCAGCCCAAAGCCTTCTTGGCGCCAGCGAGTTCTTCAGCGCCGAGCGCCTCGCCATGGGCTTTCGAGGTGCCGGCCTTGTGCGGCGCGCCGAAGCCGATCGTGGTCTTGCAGGCGATCAGCGAGGGACGGTCGGAGGATTGCGCATCCGCGATCGCCGCGGCGATCGCCTTCTGGTCGTGGCCGTCGATCCGCACCGCGTTCCAGCCATGCGCCTTGAAGCGCGCCACCTGGTCGACATTGTCGGTCAGCGTGATCGGCCCGTCGATGGTGATGCCGTTGTCGTCGTAGAGGAAGATCAGCTTGTTGAGCTTGAGATGGCCGGCGAGCGCCAGCGCCTCGTGGCTGACGCCTTCCATCAGATCGCCGTCGGAGCACAGCACATAGGTGTAGTGATCGACGATATCCTCGCCGAATTCCGCCGCCAGCAGCCGCTCCGCCAGCGCGGAGCCGACCGAGAAGGCGACGCCCTGGCCGAGCGGGCCGGTGGTGGTCTCGACGCCGGAGGTGATGAAATTTTCCGGATGTCCCGGGGTCTTGGAGCCGAGCTGGCGGAAATTTTCGATCTGTTCGATCGTCACGTCCTCGTTGCCGGTGAGGTACAACAGCGCATACAGCATCATCGAGCCGTGGCCGGCCGAGAGGATGAAACGGTCGCGGTCCGGCCAGCGGGGATCGGCGGCGTCGAATTTCAAAAATTGCGTGAACAGCACGGTGGCGATGTCGGCCGCGCCCATCGGCAGGCCGGGATGGCCGGATTTGGCCTTCTCGACAGCATCCATCGCCAGTGCGCGGATCGCATTGGCCATACGGGAATGATCGACGCGCGTCATGATGAAAATCCGCCTGAATTGAGCCGCTTGGTGGCTTTGCGCCCGCTGGCGAGCGGCCTCGGCACGAGCGATGTTGGCAACGGGAGTCAAGGGCTGGATAGCACCTCGGTTCCCGGAGTCCAAGGCAATGAAACGCCGCTCGGGCCGGAAAAGTTGCTTAGCGGTGCATAGCTTGCAACCGCCGTTGCGCTGGCCTTGCTTGCCACGTAAATTTCATCCTGTAAGCGCTTGCCGAACCGGTAATTTTCCGGGTCCGGCGGCTTCAATCAAAGGTGCGCGTTGACGCATGAGTGATCGCCCCGCGAACGGTTCGGCCACCATGGAGCCCTCATTGGCCGATATCGACATCGCTACACGGCGGCTGATGGCAGCGCTCGAGGCGCTGGAAAGCGCGGTCGAGCGGCGCCGCGAAGCCGACCGCGACGAGAACGAGCTGGCGAGCCGGATCCAGGCGCTGGGCGCGGACCGCTCGCGGCTCGCCGACGAGCTCGACGGATCGCTGGTGAAATCGCGCCGGCTGGAGCGCGTCAATCGCGAGATCGCCGACCGGCTGGACGCGGCGATCGGCACCATCCGCTCGGTACTCCATGCCGGAGAGGACTCATGAGCCACATCAACGTCACCATCAATGCCCGGCAATACCGGATGGCTTGCGAGGAAGGCGAGGAGGTGCGGCTCCTAAAACTCGCCGAGAGCCTCGAATCGCGCATCCAGAGCCTGCGCGGCAAGTTCGGCGAGATCGGCGACGCGCGGCTGACCGTGATGGCGGCGCTGACGGTGTGCGACGAGTTGCTCGACACCGGCGCGCGCGTCCGCAAGCTCGAGGAGGAGCTCGAGGCGCTGCGCGGCGTGCGCACTGCTGCGGCCGAACGCGCCCGCGCCACCCAGGTCGCGGTGGCCAATGCGCTCAACTCCGCCGCCGAGCGCATCGAGCGCACCACGCAGGTGCTGAATCGCACCATCGGCGGCGGCGTCGCGATCGGGTGACGCCGGTGCGCTTTACCCTCCAGGGGAGGGTAAACAAGGCACCAACGCTTCACCCTGACTCGTTCAAACCGGCAAACCGCCCGCGTTAACGCTGGCGGTTTGGGGTAACCGTGGTTACATTGGCCGTGCGAAGCTGTGTCGCGCGTCAGGAGCCATATATCCCCGGGGCCTTATCGATCCTTCAGGGAACTGTCCCTGGCCAGGTCCGTGGACTTGGTCATATGGTGCCCACCTACTTTCGTAGGGAACTCCGGGATCGAGCGCTCCAACGGCCATCGCGGCTTCGCACTTTTCCCCCTTTCTGTATGGATCGTCGTCATGCCCGGGCTTGTCCCGGGCATCCACGTCTTTAATCTGCTGATGAAGTCGGGGA
>JBAUUA010000761.1:0-4705 GCA_049582465.1 Bradyrhizobium sp.
ACCTCGTTTGAAGCTTCGATCTTGCGTTTGATCTTGTAGATCCACGGGTGCGGCACATGGCAGTCCGGGCAAGTCGCCCGAACCCCGGATCTGTTGGCCCAGTGAATCGTGCCCTTCAGCTCCTGATAAACGTTATCGCGCATCTCATGGCAGGAGATGCAGAACGATTCGGTGTTGGTCAGTTCCAGCGCCCAGTTGAAGCCGCCCCAAAACACGACCCCCACGACGACGCCCGCGATGACCAGGGAGCTCCAGGCCATCGAGGAAGGCCGCCGCAAGAATGCCCATGCTCGCTGCAATCGGGACTTCGTGCCCGCACCGTCAGATTCAGCCATGTGAAGCCCCCAAAGCTCGGATGTATCTCGACAAGAGATGCGGTCATCGCTTCCCGCGCGGCATCTCTCTGAAAGTCTGAAAGAGGTTTTCGCGAACCGTCTCTGAGCGAAGGCGGGGCTGTGCAAAACTGCTCCTGCGTAAGCACGCTATCGTGCTCAACACAGCGCCATCACAACCGTTGTCTCTGACCAGAGAATTGATACCAAGAGAAAGGGAGGGAATTCTCAGCCGGCCGAACCCGAATCGCTGATGCGGGACGGCGGCGCTGGAATTCCTCTGCCTTTGTCGCCTTACTTCTTCGCCGGCAGCTTGTGGCCGTTTGCCGCGAATGCGTCACCGAAGGCATTGCGGGGACCGCCGCCAGCCGGATTCACATGACACGCACCGCACGCTTTTCCCGTCGACGCGGCGTAGGCGGGCAACGCGTCGGCAGATTTCGGAGCTGCAATCGTAAGCAGGCCGCCCACCGCCAGCGCTGCGAAAGCAGCTCCCAAGATCTTGACATTCATTTTCGATCTCCGTTGATCCGAATGATCACGCGAATTTTCTATTCGAGCCGTTACGCAAATGGTTTGATTTCGATCAAGATCGATGTGCGAAAAGCCCATTGTTGCGGCGTTGCATCGATGCCCGATTGCAGCTGTTTTTGGAGGTGATGCGACTGCAACTGATTAGCATCTGGAGGAGAACGGCTGAACGAGCAGTCGCGCCTTGGCCGATATCGAAAAGCGCGCCGACATCGCGGCAATGGCTTCCCCGGAGAAGTGTCCGCTCGCCAAGATGACAGAGGCATGACCTGATCGGTCAAGAAATCGCGCCACGGTGCCCGCTCTATGCACGTTAGCAGGCATAGAAAGACGCCGCCGTCTTTCGTTCAACGCTTGCCGGCGATCCAATCGAGAATCTGGGTGGAGGCGATCGTCTTCTTCGGGGTATGAGGATTCAACGTCCCGGCAATCGCGCTCCAGCCCTTCTCGATGATTTCCTGGGCAAACTGGCGCGCTTCGGCTTCATCCTTGAATTTGCGGGTTGCGCGAGCCAACCTGCGCTCTCCATCGTCGCGCTTCGGCGCTATGTTAGAACGATAGGAAACGTACCAGATATCAGGCTCAGTCAAGCGATTACCCTCGAACAATTTCCAAGTGACGCCATCTCGGAAGGCAACCATCGACGGGTGTCCAATCATACTATAGAAATCTATAGAAATCTTTTTTACAAATTTCCTTCCTGAATTTCATTGAGCTACGTCAAGAACACCCGCAGAAATTAGATGCGGCCGGAGGCATCGAAGCGGCGGATCTTCGTTCGACGCGGAGCCGTCGGCGCGCCAGGAAACCGCTCGGCGGTTATCTCTCCGCGGGTCTCTTCACACCCTGTATTCGCCCGCCGATACGCGTCGCCGGGACCGCGTGCCGCAGACCTCATACCGACCTGAATCGTTCCCCCGAGCGGTCCGCCGGGAGTTATTATTTGACTTGCGTCAATGTCGGACGCATCTGTACGGCTATCGTGATTTTGCTCGTATGATCGTCCAGGCTGGGCGGAATACCAAGGGAAAAGAAGGACATTCACATGCGGCGGCGACTGTTAGTTCTGGGCGGGGCGATCTTTCTGGCGATCGGAGGCACCATCGGCGAGGAAATCATAAACTCCTCGGACCAGCTGTGCGCCGCGCCGGCCAAGACCAGTTTCGCCGACGACGTGATGCCGATCTTCGTCGGGCATTGCTTCAGCTGCCACCAGCCCGGCGGCCAGGGCAACGAAAAGAGCGGCCTCGATCTGAGTTCCTATGAAGGCGTCATGAAGGGCACCAAGTCCGGCAAGATGGTGATCCCGGGCGATCCTGAAAGCAGCAACCTGATGTGGCTGTTGGACTGGCGCGGAGCTCCGGAAACCCACATGCCACTGGGCAAGAAGAAGCTGTCGACCTGCGATCGCGATGCCATCCGGGCATGGATCCGCGAGGGCGCCAAGAACAACTGACAGGCACAACCGGGCGAACAACTGACGGGCCGGGAATTCGGACGCGGCTGGCAGCCGATTTGAAAGAAATTGCGATGCCTTCCGCCTTCGAAAAATACGCCAAACTCACCGTTCCCAGATACACCAGCTATCCCACCGCGCCGCATTTCTCGACGCATTTGGCGGCAAGCCAGTATCGCGAATGGCTCGGCCGGCTCGACCCCGACGAGCCGGTCTCGCTCTATCTGCACGTGCCCTTTTGCAAACAGCAGTGCTGGTATTGCGGCTGCAACATGAAGCTGGCGGCGCGCTATTCGCCGGTCGCCACCTATGTTCAGCACCTGCTTTGCGAAATCGACCTGGTCGCCGGTGCGCTGCCGGCTCGGATGCCGGTTTCGCACCTGCATTTCGGCGGCGGGACGCCAACGGTGCTCGAACCCGCGGACCTTGCCGCCGTGATGGCGCGCCTTCGCGAACGCTTCGAGCTGAAACCAGATGCCGAGATCGCGATCGAGAGCGATCCGCGCACGCTCGCCGACGAGATGATCCGGCAGATCGGGGCGCTCGGCTTCAACCGCGCCAGCTTCGGCGTGCAGGAATTCGACCCGAAAGTGCAGGCCGCCATCAACCGGATCCAGCCGCCCGAAATGGTCGAGCGCGCGATTTCGGGGCTTCGTGCCAGCGGCGTGCCGAACATCAATTTCGACCTCATCTACGGGCTGCCGCACCAAACGGCCGCGGCGCTGTGCCGGACGGTCGAACAATGCCTGGCAATGAAGCCCGACCGAATCGCGCTGTTCGGCTACGCCCACGTGCCGTGGGTCGCCAAGAATCAGCGCATGATCGCCGACGACAGCCTGCCCACCGCGCCCGAGCGCGCCGAGCAGGCGAGAGCGGCTGCCGCGACGCTGGTCAAGAACGGCTATATCCAGATCGGCATCGATCATTTCGCGCTGGCCCGAGACAGCCTCGCCATCGCCGCCGCCGAGGGACGCCTGCATCGCAATTTCCAGGGCTACACCAGCGACGCCGCCCGCACGCTGATCGGGATCGGGGCGACCTCGATCGGCCGCACCCCGCAAGGCTACGTCCAGAACGCCAGCGAGACCGGCGCATGGTCGCGTGCGGTAGCGGCTGGAAAATTACCGATTGCCCGCGGCCACGCATTGACCGCGCAGGACCAGCTTCGCGCAGGCGTGATCGAGCGAATCATGTGCGACGGAAAGGTCGACCTTGCTGCGGCCGGACGCGCGCTGGGCTTTGGGGAAAACTGGTATGCCGAGGAGATGCCCGAATTGCTGCAGATGCAGCAAGACGGCCTTCTGACCTGTGAAGGCGGAAAGCTGACGCTTGCCACGGAAGGTCTTCCGCTTGCGCGCGTCGTCGCATCCGTATTCGACACGTATCTGCGTAATTCGGCCGCCCGGCATTCGGTCGCGGTCTGAATCCCGCCGGCTTTTTCACGCCGCCGTTCGCGCCGCCACCGCTTCATAGATATCCTCTTCCTGCGCGGTATGCATCCGCACCAGGGTCTCGATCGCCTCGATGATCCGCTGGGCGTCGCGCAGCAGATAGCGGTCGACCTTTTCGGTCGGCAGATCCTCGACCACGCGGGCGAGCAGCCGGGCGAGATGCAGGATCTCGCGATGCGCCCGGCTCATGGCGGAAAGGCTGTGGCTTTCCCGCAAGATCCGGGCGAGCCGCGGATAGACGCTGCCTTCGTCGTCGCGCTCGTGCACCACCACCTGCTCCTGCACCAGCCGGTTGGCCTCGGCAATCAGCGCGGCGCCGCTTTCGGCGGTGGCGTCGTCGAGCGCATCGACGATTCCGCGCAGCCGGTCCAGATCGCCGATCAGCGCCAGATGGTCACGATGCAGCTCGTGTCCGGCCGCGGCTGTCATGCGCTTGCCGGCATGGCCAAAGCCGGGCGTCAAGGCGCGCAGCGCATTGAGGATCACCGCAACGTCGATCACCTCCTGAACGATCGCCGCCGGCACCGGCATCAGCCAGCCGAGGCTTGCCGCCAGCATCGCCAGGATGGAAAGGCCCATGCCCGCGACGATGCTTTCGACCGCGATCCGCCGCGCCCGCTGCGCGATCAGGATCGCCTCGCCGACCCGGTCGAGGCGATCGGCGAGGATCACCACGTCGGCGGCTTCCGAGGAGGCGCTGGCGCCGCGCGCGCCGAGCGCAATCCCGACGTCGGCGCAAGCCAGCGCCGGCGCATCGTTGATGCCGTCGCCGACCATGATGGTCGGATGCAGCCGCTGCTCGGAACGCACGGCCTCGACCTTGTCGGAAGGCACGCGGTCGGCCAGCACCGAATCGAGATCGAGCGCGGCGCCGATCGCATGCGCCGCGGCGGCGCGGTCGCCGGTGACCATGACCATGCGGGCAATGCCCGCAT
>JBAUUA010000762.1:0-5369 GCA_049582465.1 Bradyrhizobium sp.
GGCAGGACCTGGCGGCGCACGCGGAAGCGATCCGCATGCGGCTGCTCGAGCTGCACCAGCGGCTCAAGGTCAGTTTTCCGGTTTATGCGCTGTTCACCAAGACCGATCTGGTCGCGGGATTTACCGAGTATTTCAGCTATCTCAACGAAGTCGGCCGGCGCCAGGTCTGGGGCGCGACGTTCCAGACCGCGGACAAGAACAAGAATCTGGTCGGCGACATTCCCAACGAATTCGACCTCCTGCTGGAGCGCCTCAGCGAGGAAACCCTCGACCGGTTGCAGGACGAACCCGCTCCGCAGCATCGCGTCCAGTTGTTCGGCTTCGCGGCGCAAATGGCGCGGCTAAAGCCGCAGATCCACAATTTTCTCAACCAGATCTTCGAACCCACCCGCTATCATGTCAACGCCAGCTTGCGCGGATTCTATTTCACGTCGGGAACCCAGCAGGGAACGCCGATCGATCAATTGATCGGATCGCTGGCACGGACCTTTGGTGCCGAAGAGGTCTCCGCCGGCGCCTATCATGGCTCGGGAAAAAGCTACTTTCTCACCAACCTGATCACGAAGGTCATCATCGGGGAGGCCGATTGGGTTTCGACGGATCGTGGCGCCGTGCGGCGCGCATTGATCATCAAGACCGCGGTATTGTCGCTGATCGGCCTCTGCGCCGTCGGATTGAGCATTGCGTGGCTCACCAGCTACAAGAAGAATTCCGATCTGATCGAGCAGACCGTGAAACTCGACGGCGAGTACGCATCGGCCGGGGCGCCGCTGATCAAGCAGACGATCATTGCCGATCACGATCTCGATAAGGTTCTGCCGCTGCTGCATCGTCTGCGGAATGCGCCGGCCGGTTATGCCACCCGCGATGCGCAGGTGCCGCTGTCCGAGCGTTACGGGCTCAGCCAGCACCCCCGCCTGCTATCGGCCTCGGATGCCGCATATCATACCGCGCTCGAACGCATGTTCCGTCCGCGCATGCTGTACCGGCTGGAGGAGCAACTTGCCGTCAGGATCCGCGAGCCCGCCTTCGTCTATGAGGCGCTGAAGGTGTATCTCATGCTCGGCGGGCAGCATCCGCCGGACCAAGGGCTGATCAGATCCTGGATGCAGCGGGACTGGGCCGACAATCTCTATCCGGGCGCGACCAACGCGGAAGGCCGGCGCCTGCTCGAAGACCATCTCACCGCGATGTTCGATCTGGAAACCGAGCAACCGCCACTGGTCGAACTGGACGGCCGTCTGATCCAGGAGGCGCAGAATTCGCTTGCGCGGCTCAGCGTGGCGCAGCGAGCCTATGAACTCCTGAAATCGGAGGCGCGCGCGGCCACCACAGGCGACTGGCTGGTGACGCGCAAAGGCGGCCCGGACGTGTCGGTCGTTTTCGAAAGCGCGGCAGGGCAGTCGCTCGACAACGTCCGCGTTCCCGCTTTCTTCACCTATAACGGCTTCCAGCAGTTGTTCATTGCGAAGCTGGGTGGACTGTCGGAGCGGATGAATCGCGACCGCTGGGTTCTCGGCGACGCAGGGCAGCAGACAGCGATCGGCCAGCAATATGACGCACTGGCCGGCGATCTCCTGAACATCTATTCCAATGATTTTGTCACCACCTGGCGCGCGGCGCTGGGAAGCCTTCGTTTGAAAAAACTGCTGGCCGACAAGCCGAAATACGATGCGCTGCGCGCGCTGTCGGCGCCGACATCGCCGCTGCGGCAGATTCTGGAGTCCATCCGCGACGAAACCGCGCTGACCAAGGAGCGGCCCAAGCCCGCCAATGCGGCCACGCCTACGGACGCACTCACGCGGCCGGCACCGGCGCTGTTCAATACGCAGGATGGTTCGCCCGGCGCCGGCATCGAAGCGCAGTTCAAATCCTTTCATTCTGTGCTGGAGGGAGACAGCACCCGCCGGCCGATCGATTCCATCATTGCCAATCTGAACGACATCGCGCAGAGCCTGACGTTGATCGTCGAAAACCCGCAGATGACCGCGCAGGCTACCAATTCGCTGCAGACGCAGGTCGCGGCGCTGCGCAACAACGCCTCGCGCATGCCGCCCCCGTTCTCCGATATGCTGCGGGGGGCAGCGGCCGAGTTCGAAGGCAGCGTAGCCGCGTCGACAGCCGGACAATTGCTGCAATCGTTGCGTGATCAGGTTACGCCGGTTTGCCAGCAGACGATCACCAATCGGTATCCTTTCGTGCGTGGAAGCAATCAGGAAGTTCCGCTCGGAGATTTTGCCAAGCTGTTCAGCCCGAACGGCATCATGGACAGGTTCTTCACTCAGTTCCTTGCGCCATATGCCGATACTTCGCGACCGGACTGGACGTGGCGGAAGGACAGTCCAGTCGGGCGGTCGCTGTCGCCGGATACGCTGAAGCAGTTTCAAAATGCCGCCTTTATCCGTGATGCATTTTTCCAGACCGGCGGCAGCATGCCGCTGGTATCGCTGGCCATCAAGCCGCCGCGCGCCGCTGGCCCGGGCGTCGATATCAAAACCGAAATCGGCGGCACCGTCATTGCAAGCCCGGGCGTTCCTGGTGGAGCATCGGCGTTCGGTGCCGCGCCGCCGCCGCCTTCGAGCGCTGCGCCGTCGACGGTGCAGTGGCCGGGACCGTCGGCGCGTACCGCCATCTCCGTGAGCAGTGAAACCGGCCCGCCCTCGGTCCTCGAGCGGACCGGGCCCTGGTCGTTATTTCGGATGCTCGAGGCCGGATCGCTGAGTGCAAAAGGCGAAACTGCGAGCGCCACCTTTATCGTTGCCGGCAACGAACTGAATTATCAGATATCGACCGGGTCGGTTCGCAATCCGCTCAATCTGGCCACGCTCAGGGAGTTCCGCTGCCCCAGTGGAATTTGAACACCATCATGCGATGCGGTCTGTTTGGGAAGCTGGGTGCCAAGCGCGACTTCATCGCGCTCGCGACGCCCCGAAGTTTTCTCGAAGCCTGGGAGCCATGGATGCAAGCCTGCCTGTCGGCAAGCCGTCACCATCTGGGTGAGGGATGGCAACAGGCGTTTCTGACCGCGCCTGTCTGGCGGTTCTGGCTTGGTGCCGAGATTTGCGGGACTACGGTCATGGGTGCAGTGATGCCGTCGCTGGATGGTGTGGGGCGTTACTATCCACTCGCGCTGCACGCGTTGGCGGACGCCGATGCTCCAATTCTGCCGCCTGACGTCGATACTCAGGATGAGTGGTTCGGCATGGCGGAGGATTTTCTGCTGTCGACCCTCGCGCGCGATATCACTTTCGACGAAATCTCCTCGCGATTGGATGGGCTTGCGGTTCCACGGACCCGATCCCGCGTCGCGGCCGATACGCGCAACGTTCCGCTCGGTGACGGCATGGCAGGAATGGTAACGGATGGAACGGATTTCGCGAGGGCCTTGTCGGCGCTTCGTGTTGCGGGCCCCGAGGTTTACGCAGCCGCAAGTTTCTGGTGGACGGCAGGCGGCGGCAATTTTCGGCCCTTGGCGGTGAGTTGCCGCGGCTTGCCGGACCCGTATCGCTATTCCACCTTGCTTACCGGAGATCTGGGGGAAGTCCATGCGGGATGAGGTCTGCGCGAAGTCAGAGTCGTCTGGTCAGTTTGATGCAGGCAGATGGATGTGTTGCCGTTAAGTTTTGACGCCAGCAGCGTGACACACCCCGGCAATGTGCGCGAGCGCAACGAGGATTCGTGCCTGATGCGCACCGACGCCGGCTTCTGGGCCGTAGCCGACGGCATGGGCGGCCATGAGGCGGGCGATCTTGCGAGCCGGATTTTTGTCGAATCGCTCAATGCAATTGAGCGGCCCGAAGCGGCGCTTGACCTCCTGGAGCAATGCGAGGCTCAGATTTTTCGGGCCAACCAGCGAATCATGGACTTGAGCCGCGCGCGCAACGGCGCAACTATCGGCACCACGGCCGCGGTTCTGCTTGTCCGCGACGAGCACTATGCCTGCGTATGGGCCGGGGACAGCCGGATTTATTTGATAAAGGGCAGTACGATCAGGCAGCTCTCACGAGACCACACCGAAGCTGAGGAACTGGTCGTGGCTGGGACGCTGTCCCGCGAAGACGCCGAGAACTGGCCCAGCAATGTGATAACCCGAGCGGTCGGTGTCGTCGAGGAACTCGAGCTCGAGATTGTCACCGGGCCCGCCGACGCCGGCGATGTCTTTGTGATTTGCAGCGATGGTCTGACCAAGCACCTGCGTGACGACGAGATTCTCGAATACGCCGCCGGTCGCAATACCCAGGCGGCTTGTGACGTGATGCTCGATTTGGCGCTGGAGCGCGGCGGTCTCGACAATGTAACGGTCGTCGTTGTCCGCTTGTTGTCGGCGCCGCGTTCGTCGGAGCCGACAAAATCACCCATCACGGATGGTAATCCGGAGTCGCGATCGTGAATCCCGAAGATCCGTTCCGTCCAGCCTATCGCGGTGTACCACCCGGTACGCGGCTCAACGGCATCTACGAAATAGACCAGATGATCGGCGCCGGTGGCATGGGCGAAGTCTACAAGTGCCACGAGATTCAGACCGGCGCTGCCGTGGCGATCAAGATGCTTCTGCCGGAGATGGCCGAAAACGAGGCCGCGTTGGCGTTGTTCCGCCGGGAGGCGGCGGCGCTTCATCATTTGCCGCACGAGGCTATCGTCCGCTATTTCGTCTTTACGGTCGAGCCGGCTCTGCAGCGGCCATACCTGGCCATGGAATTCGTCGATGGCCGGTCGCTGTCGGATATGCTGGCGGACGGTCCGTTGGCCTTCGAGGCGCTGCTGAAATTGATGCGGCGTATCGCCTCGGGCCTGCAGGCGGCTCATGAACGCGGAATCATCCATCGCGACGTGTCTCCGGACAACATCATTGTCCCGTTGAGCGATGTGACACGGGCCAAGATCATCGATTTCGGTATCGCCCGTTCGACCCAAATGGGCGACAAAACCATCATCGGCTCGGGCTTCGCCGGCAAGGACAACTATGTCTCGCCGGAACAGGTCGGTCTTTACGGCGGCGAGGTTACGGCAAAATCCGATATCTACAGTCTCGGTCTGCTGCTGTTCTATGCCTTGACCGGTCAGAAGCTCGACATGGGCGGCAGCCAGTTTCAGCTGGTCGAGAAGCGCCGGCGGGTGCCCGATCTCGGGGGCGTCGACATGCGGATCCGTCCGTTACTCGAACAAATGCTGCAGCCTGATCCGGCAAACCGGCCTGCAACAATGGCGGAGATCGCGAACTGGCGGATCGCATCGTCATCGCCGCGGAGCTTCGATCCATTGGAGCGTTTTGAGTCTTCTGCGTTACCGCCGGAACGGTATATCGCGCCAAGGCCAAAACGCCGCTCTCTCTGGTTGATCGTCGCTGCCGTTATTCTGGCCGCGCTGGT
>JBAUUA010000763.1:0-4201 GCA_049582465.1 Bradyrhizobium sp.
GTTGAATTGAGAAGATATGGCGCCTCCCCTGATCCAGTTGAAAGACATCGCGCTGACCTTCGGCGGCACGCCGCTCTTGTCCGGTGTGGAATTATCGGTGTCGTCGGCCGAGCGCGTCTGCCTGATCGGCCGCAACGGCTCCGGAAAGTCGACGCTGCTGTAGATCGCGGCCGGCCTGGTGCAGCCCGACAGCGGCAGCCGGTTCGTGCAGCCGGGCGCGACCATCCGCTATCTGCCGCAGGAGCCGGATTTTTCGGGCTACGCCACCACGCTCGCCTATGTCGAGGCGGGTCTTGCGCCCGGCGACGACCACTATCAGGCCACCTACCTTCTCGAGCAGCTCGGGCTGCACGGCGACGAAGATCCTGCGCACCTCTCCGGCGGCGAAGCCCGCCGCACGGCGCTCACGCATGTGCTGGCGCCCTCGCCCGACATCCTGCTCTTGGACGAGCCCACCAACCATCTCGATCTCACCACCATCGAATGGCTGGAAAGCGAACTCGACAGCCGCCGCTGCGCGCTGGTCATCATCAGCCACGACCGCCGCTTCCTCTCGAATCTGTCGCGCTCCACCGCCTGGCTCGATCGCGGCCAGATCAGGCAGATTGACCGCGGCTTTTCCGCCTTCGAGGCCTGGCGCGACGAGGTGCTGGCCGAGGAAGAGCGCGACCAGCACAAGCTCGACCGCAAAATCGTCAACGAGGAGCACTGGCTGCGCTACGGCGTCTCCGGCCGCCGCAAGCGCAACGTCAAGCGGCTCGGCAATCTCCATGCGCTGCGCCAGCAGCGCCGCGACTATCGCGGCGCCGCCGGCAATGCCAACCTCGCCGCGGCGGAAGCCGACAAATCCGGCAAGCTCGTCATCGAGGCCAAGAACATCTCCAGGACCTACGGCGAGCGCAGGATCGTCGATGATTTCTCGATCCGCGTGCAGCGCGGCGACCGCATCGGCATCGTCGGTCCCAACGGCGCCGGCAAGACCACGCTGATCGACATGCTGACCGGCGGAAGCCCGCCGGACAGCGGCACCATCCGGTTCGGCGCCAACATCGAGATGGCGACGCTGGACCAGCATCGCGAAAGCCTCGATCCAAAATCGACCCTGGCCGAAGCCCTGACCGGCGGACGCGGCGACCACGTCATGGTCGGCGGCAAGCCGAAGCACGTCGTCAGCTACATGAAGGACTTTCTGTTCGCGCAGGAACAGATGCGCACGCCGCTGGAAGTTCTGTCGGGCGGCGAGCGCGGCCGGCTGATGCTGGCGCGCGCGCTGGCAAAGCCATCGAATTTGCTGGTGCTGGACGAGCCGACCAACGATCTCGATCTGGAAACCCTCGACGTGCTCGAGGAAATGCTCGGCGACTACGAGGGCACCGTGATCCTGATCAGCCATGACCGCGATTTCCTCGACCGCGTGGTGACCTCGGTGATCGCGCCGGAAGGCGATGGCCGCTGGATCGAATACGCCGGCGGCTATACCGACATGCTGGCGCAGCGCGGCGCCGACCTGAAACGCGAAGCCGTGAAGGCCGCAGCGGTCGAACGCGAAAAGACGGTGGCGAGCGGCGCGCCTGCAGGCGCGACCAAACGCCGGCTTAATTTCAACGAGAAGCATGCGCTGGAGACGCTACCCAAGACGATCGCCAAATTGCAGGCCGAGATCGCCAAACAGCAGCGGCATCTTGACGATCCCGATTTGTTCCAGAAGGACCGCAAGAAATTCAACCAGGCTTCCGACGCGCTCACCAAGGCGCAGAAGGAATTGCAGGAGGCCGAGGACAAATGGCTGGAGCTTGAAGTGCTGCGCGAGGAGATCGAACAGGCGTGACGATTTAGCCGTCATTGCGAGCGAAGCGAAGCAATCCATCTCGCCGCGTAAAGAAAGCATGGATTGCTTCGTCGCTTCGCTCCTCACAATGACGAGGTTGCTACATTGGAGTCCATCTCATGACCACCCCCCTCGCCGCCAAGATCGCCCGCGAATATGGCACCCCTTGCGCGGTCATCGACATGGATCGCGTCGAGCGCAACATCGCGCGGATTCAGGCCGCCTGCGATGCCGCCGGCGTCGCCAACCGCCCGCACATCAAGACGCACAAGAGCCCGATGCTGGCAAAGCTGCAGATCGACGCCGGCGCGCGCGGCATCACCTGCCAGAAACTCGGCGAGGCCGAGGTGATGGCGGAGGCCGGGATCGACGACATCCTGATCAGCTACAATCTGATCGGCGACGAGAAGATGGCCCGGCTCGGCGCGCTGCAGGCAAAAGCCAACATGACAGTCGCCGCCGACAATTCGACCGTGATCGCCGGCCTGCCGCAGGCCGCACGCGTTTCCGGCCGGCCGCTATCGGTCGTGGTCGAGTGCGACACCGGCCGCAAGCGCGCTGGCGTCGAAACACCCGGCGAGGCCATCGCGCTGGCGCGTGAGATCGCCGCCTCGAAGGGACTGACCTTTGCCGGCTTCATGCTTTATCCCACCGAGACCGGCTGGGCCGAGGCGCAGAAATTCTACGATGAGGCGCTCGCCGGCGTTCGCGCGCATGGACTCGCTGCGGCGATGGTGTCCACCGGCGGCACGCCGAACCTGAAGAACGTCGGCAAGCTCAAGGGCGCCACTGAGCACCGGCCGGGCACCTATATCTACAACGACCGCATGCAGGTCGCCGCCGGCGTCGCGACCTGGGACGATTGCGCGCTGAACATCTATTCCACGGTGGTGAGCCGTGCCGGCCCCGATCGCGGCATTCTGGATGCCGGCTCGAAGACGCTGACGTCGGACACCGGCGGCGGGCTCGACGGCCACGGGCTGATCCTGGAACACCCGGAAGCCAAGATCGCGCGTTTTGCCGAGGAGCACGGCTTTCTCGACCTGACCCGCAGCAACACCCGGCCCAATGTCGGCGATGTCATCCGCATCGTGCCGAACCACGTCTGTGTCGTCGTCAACATGATGGACGAGGTCGTGATGGTCCGCGGCGAGGAAATCATCGGCACGCTGCCGGTGGCGGCGCGGGGGAAGCTGCGGTGATACTGTGAAATTACTTCCGCTTTCGGCAGCATAGCGGACTTGGGTAGATTTGTCGCCGGCTGAACCCGGTCGCGAACAACCTTAAGTGGACATCGGTCTCCGGCAATTTTACCGAACCGCCCGCGGCTGGGAAATAAGAGCCGCAGCCTTTTCCGAGATTGTCTGATAGCACTCGCATGAGAGCTTTAGCAGGAGAGGCCGATTCAGTATCTCAATGACGCCGCGCGAGTATTTGATTGCCCCCGTGTCTTGAATCTTTTGCGCGACCCGGGTTATCGACGTTCGTCGCACCCCAAGCATTTCCGCCACAAGTTCGTGTGTCAGACTGACAGTGTTGCTTTCCGCTCTGTCGGAGCATTGCAGCAACCAGCGACAAAACCGCTCTTCAACGTGGTGCATCGCATTGCAGGCAGCACTAACCCTCGCCTGAATCAACAAGACCTCGTTATAATTGATGCACATATTTCGAATGTTAATGCTTCGAGCTACCGCATCGGAGAAATGCGACGCAGATATAAAAGCTACGTCCAGCGGTATTTGGACTACAACTCGGACACTGGACCTGAGCAGCCCCAGTCCGGCCATCGCGTTGACTACGCCCTCGCGACCGACGGTAGCTGTTTCGATAGCCTTGCCGTTTCCTAGAATGGCAAGCAGTGACAGCATTCCTCTTATTGGAAAGTACACCTGATGAACGCTGTCATCGACTTCGTTCAATACAAGGCCCGCCGGCATTGAAGTGCTAGCGAGATGTCTTGCGATTAAGGCGAAATCCGGCTGAGGCAATGCCGCAAGCAGCCGGTTTCTTAGCGGATCGAGAAGAAGCGCGCGCATGCTAATCTGCCCCCGTTTTGGGATTAGCCCGCAAGCGAATGCGATTGAACATAATCGGCATCCTCAATGATCTTACGTTGATTTAGATCAATCTGAGGTTTTTTTTCCTCAATGTTCGACAGCGGACAGACTCAAGCTCCCGGCGAATGGTCGGATACAAAAAAGGGAGGCAGTCATGAGTGAATTAGCGCTCAACATTTTTGACGCCAAAGAGATCGTCCGGCTGAAAGCCGTCTTAAACGAGGTAGTTCTTTCTCTCCCGAAGCAGCAGCGTAGCTGTGAGATGCAAGCTTCCGTCGCAGAGCAGCTTCTTAAACTCGCCGCGGGCGGTGAGAAG
>JBAUUA010000764.1:0-6097 GCA_049582465.1 Bradyrhizobium sp.
CCTTCGATCCCGGAATACCAATGCAAGACGCGCTGCTTCGTTTGCGATACCGCTACTGGCCGGATCATCTGCTCGGCGAAATCCTGTCCAAGCGCTGGACGGAAACCGCGATCCCGGTGATCGTGCTGTTGATCATCACCATCCTGCTGAGCCGCGCGATCCCGGGCTTCCTTAGCGTCGGCGGGCTTGCCGATACCGGTCGGCAGGCCGGCGAGATCGGCTTCATCGTGCTCGGCATGGCGCTGGTCGTCATCGTCGGCGGCATCGACCTCTCGGTCGGCTCGATGTTCGCGCTGTGCGACTTCTGCGCGCTGTTCTGCCTCAACGTGCTGGACTGGCCGGTGCCGGCGGTGATCGTGGCCACGCTCGTGTGCGGCGCGGTGCTTGGCGCCGTCAACGGCCTGTTGATCGGCTATTTGCGGCTGCGCGCCTTCATCACCACGCTGATCACGCTGATCATCTACCGCTCCGCCTATGACCTCTTGCTGTTCGACTATTCGAACACCATCGCCGCCGCCTTCCCCGACTTCCCGTCCTGGAATTTCGTCGGCGGCGGCGTGGTCGCGGGCGTCCCCAGCGTCGTGCTGGTCTATATCGTGGTCGCGATATTCGGACACATCTTCCTGACCCGGCTGCGGCCGGGCTGGCATGTCACCGCGATCGGCGGCTCACGCCGCTCGGCCTATAATTCGGGCATTCCGGTGCGTCGCACGATCGCGCTGTGCTACACGGCGAGCGGCGTGTTGACCTCGATCGGCGCGCTGTTTTTCGCAGCCCGCCTCGGCACCGTCGGCGGCGACGTCGGCGTCGGGCTGGAAGTAACGGTCCTGACCGCGACCGTGCTCGGCGGCATCAGCCTCGGCGGCGGCAAGGGCTCGGTCGCGAAGGCCCTGGTCGGCACCCTGATCGTGCTGTTCGTGATCAACGGCCTGACCACGCTGTCGGTAAGCGGCGGCGTCAATCGCATGGTGCTCGCCGGCGTCCTTCTGGTGGCCGCCACCATCGATATTCGCTGGCTGAAAAACCGCACCCGCATCATCTCCAAGGTCTATGTCAGCCCGACCTATCATGGTCTGGCGCCGGCGGCCTCGACCGCGCCCGGCAGCGGCCCGTTCGCGCAGAACGACAAGCTGCGCGACGTGAGTTTGATCGGGCTCGGCCGCATCGAGGCGCCGGAAGACGTCATCCTCGACCGCCACGACAATCTCTATGCCGGCTCGCGCCATGGCGATATCATGCGCTTCAAGGCGCCCGACTATCAGGAGATGGAGGTGTTCGCCCATATCGGCGGACAGCCGCTCGGCATGGCGTTCGACCGCAAGGACAATCTCTATGTCTGCATCGGCGGCATGGGGCTCTATCGCATCACGCCCGAGCGCAAGGTCGAGAAGGTCACCGACGAGACCAACCGCAGCCTCTATTCCGTCAACGACGACAGCCGGCTGCGGCTCGCCGACGATCTCGACATCGCCGACGACGGCCGGATCTTCTTTTCCGAGGCCACCATCCGCTATGAGATGGACGAGTGGCCGGTCGACGGGCTGGAAGCGCGCGGCAACGGCCGCATCATCTGCTACGATCCGAACACCAACACCACGCGCACGGTGCTGCGCGGCCTGAAATTCCCCAACGGCATCTGCATCGCCTCTGACGGCCAGTCGATCCTGTTCGCCGAAACTTTCGGGTGCTCGATCAAGCGCTACTGGTTCGACGGCCCCAAGACCGGCAAGGTCGAGACCGTCATCGACAATCTGCCGGGCTACCCCGACAACATCAACCTCGCCTCCGACGGCAATTACTGGCTCGCCATGGTCGGCATGCGCAGCCCGGCGCTCGATCTCGCCTGGAAGATGCCGGGCTTCCGCAAGCGGATGGGCAAGCGGGTTCCGATCGACGAGTGGCTGTTCCCCAACATCAACACCGGCTGCGTCATCAAATTCAACGAACGCGGCGAAGTGCTGGACTCGCTGTGGGACCTGCGCGGCGTCAACCATCCGATGATCACCTCGATGCGCGAGCACCGCGGCTATCTCTATCTCGGCGGCATCGCCAACAACCGGATCGGCCGCTACAAGCTCGAGGGCGCCGATCGTAATTTCGTGCAGTACGACAAGCGCTGGGGGAAGAGCCAGTGATCGCGGCGCTGAAGAGCTTCACCGATCGCCTGCTCGGGCGTGGCGATGCGACCATCACGGTGCCGTCGTTCGACGGCGCGCTGAAGCCGAACCAGATGCTGGAAGAGGCCGGGATCGTTGCGCAGTTCGACGCGCCCGAGGACCTCGCCACCGACGGCAAGGCGCTCTATATCGCCGACGGCGCCACGTTGCGCCGCCTCGACGGCGCGGCCACCGCCGAGGTCCGGCGGTTCGACCGCCCGATAACAGCTTTGTGCTGCCTTCCCGATGGCGGCATCGCGGTCGCGCTCGACGGGCGCGAGGTGCAGGTGTTTGCGACGCCGTCAGCACCGTCGCCCACGGTGACATTTTCCGATGCCTCGATGCATGCGATCAACGCGCTGGCGCCGGGGCTGGGGAAGACGCTGGTCGCAACCGACGGATCGACCGCACGCCCGTACCGGCAATGGGTGCACGATCTGATTGAACGCGGCCGCACCGGACGCGTCCTTGTCCTCGATCTCGAAAGCCGCAGCGTCCGCCCGCTCGCTTCCGGGCTCGCTTACGCGTTCGGCGTCTGCGCCGCGGGGAACGACCTCTTCGTCAGCGAAAGCTGGCGGCACCGCGTGATCGCGCTCGGGGCGAACGGCAGTTCGCGCACCGTGCTGGAGCATCTGCCGGTCTATCCGTCGCGGTTGTCGTCGGCGGCTGCCGGCGGCTTCTGGCTGACCGCGTTCGCCGCCCGCACGCAACTGGTCGAGTTTGTGCTGCGCGAAAATGCCTACCGGCGCCGCATGATGGCGGAAATCGAGCCCGAATACTGGATCGCGCCGAAGCTGACTTCGGGCCAGTCCTTCCTCGAACCGATGCAGGGCGCGCACATCAAGACCATGGGCGTCGTCAAGCCATGGGCGCCGCCGCGCTCCTACGGCCTCGTCATCCGGCTCGATGCCGAGGGCGTGCCGCTCTACGCGCTGCATTCCCGGGTCGACGGCGTCAACCATGGCGTCGTGTCGGCGGTTGAAATGGACGGCGCGCTGTTCGCCATCGCCAAGGGGCCGGGCCGGCTGCTGCGGGTGCGGCTCGCCGGTATCGAGCAGGAGCTGCGCGCATGAGCGACGACATCATCCTCGCGCTTCGCAAGGCGACCAAGCTCTATGCCGGCGTTCCCGCCATCGAGAACGTCGATTTCGAGCTGCGGCGCGGCGAGATCCACGCGCTGGTCGGTGAAAACGGCGCCGGCAAATCGACACTCACAAAAGTAATGGCCGGCGTCGTCACCCTCACCTCGGGAAAGATGGAGGTCGACGGCGTCGAGGCGACGCCGCGCACGCCGCTGGAGGCGCGTCACCTCGGCATCGCCATGGTGTTCCAGGAGAACAGCCTGGTGCCGACCATGACGGTGGCGCAGAACCTGTTTCTGGGACAGGAGAAGTTCTACAACCGGCTGCGCGGCATCTACATCGCCGCCCAGCAGTTCCTGCAATCGCTCAATTTCGACGTCACCCCGACCGCGACCGTCGGGCTGCTCGGCGCCGCCAAGAAACAGATGGTCGAAATCGCCCGCGCGGTGCTGCACGAGGCCAAGGTCATCATCTTCGACGAACCGACGGCCACGCTGACGCCGGAGGAGAAGAAGTATTTCTTCGACCTCGTCCGCGACCTCAAGCGCCGCGGCGTCTCGATCGTGTTCATCTCGCACGCGCTGGAGGAGGCGCTGATTCTCGCCGACCGCATCACCATCCTGCGCGACGGCAAGCATGTCGTCACCGACGACGCCGCCAAATTCGACCGCGCCCGGATCGTGCAGGCGATGGTCGGGCGCGATCTGTCCAACACGCTCTATGGTTCGCGCAAGAACAGCGTGCGGCCCGCCGGCGCGCGGGTGCTGACCGTGCAGAACCTCAAGATGGCGCCGATGGTCAAGAACAACTCGCTGTCGGTATTCGCCGGCCAGATCACCGGCGTGTTCGGCCTGGTCGGCGCCGGCCGCACCGAGACCTTCAAGATCGTCGCCGGCGTGCTCAAGCGGGATTTCTTCCACGGCGGCGAAGTGATCCTGCACGGCAAGCCGGTGCGCTACCGCGTGCCCGCGCCGGCGGTGCGCGCCGGCATCGCCTATGTCACCGAGGACCGCAAGGTCGAGGGTTTCTTCGAGACCATGTCGGTGGCCCGCAACATCTATCTCGGGCTATTGGCAAAACTGCCGGGCGGCCGCTTCTTCCTGTCGAGCCGCGAAGCCGAAAAGGTCGGCAAGAGCTGGGTCGAGCGGCTGAAAGTCCGCGCCACCGGCAACGACATCAAGGTCGTGGAACTTTCGGGCGGCAACCAGCAGAAGGTCGTGATTGCGAAATCGCTGGTGCAGGAGCCGGACCTGATCATCTTCGACGAACCGACCCGCGGCGTCGACGTCGGCGCGATCGTCGAGATCCACGAGCTGATCCAGCGGCTGGCCGACGAAGGCAAGGCCGTGGTGATGATCTCGTCCTATCTGCCCGAGATCATGGCGCTGTCCGACCGCATCCTGGTGTCGCGGCAGGGCAAGGTAGTCGAGGAATTTTCCGCGCTTGACGCGACCGAAGAAAAGATCATGTACGCGGCGGTGCATTGAGCGGCCGCGAGTGAGCTGAGGGCGGTTTTCTCTCCGTCATGGCCGGGCTCGTCCCGGCCATGACGAACCCTGCCTGCAGGCTTCATCCCTTCGGCTTGATTTCCTACTCGATCTTCACGCCCGAGGATTTCACCACCGCGCCCCAGCGGGCGTCTTCGCTGGCAAGAAACTCGCCGAACTCCTTCGGCCCCAGCGCGCGCGGCAGCGCGCCTAACGTGGCGAATTTCTCGACGATGTCGGGCGACTGCGTGATCTTGTTGATCTCCGCGCCGAGCCGGTCGACGCGCGCCTGCGGCGTCGCGGCTGACACGACGATTCCGAGCCAGGCGGACAGGCCGATCCCCGGATAGCCCTGTTCCGCCATCGTCGGCGTATCCGGGAAGGCCGCGATCCGCTTGGAATAGGCACTCGCGATCAGCCGCATCTTGCCCTCGCGAATGAACGGCTCGGTCACGGCGACCGTATCCATCGCGACGTTGACGATGCCGCCCATCAGGTCGACCATCGCCGGCACGCTGCCGCGATAGGGAACGTGCAGGATGGTGATCCCGGCGCTCTGCTTGAACACCTCCATGCCGAGATGCGACAGCGTGCCGTTGCCCGACGAGGGATGTGTGAGCTTGTCCGGATTAGCCTTCGCATAGGCGACCAGTTCGCTCACATTCTTCACCGGCAGCGAAGGGTTGACCACCAGCACGATCGGCAGATCCGCGGCGAGCGCAACCGGCGCGAAATCCTTCAGCGTGTTGTAGGTGACGGATTTGTACATATGCGGGTTGACGACCAGCGAGGCGAGCGGCGCCAGCACCATGGTGTGGCCGTCGGCCGGCGACTGCGACAGCTGCGCCAGCGCCATGCTGCCGCCCTGGCCGGGGCGGTTTTCCACGATCACGGTTTCGCCGAGCGAGGAGCTCAGGCGATCGGCCAGCAGACGCGCCACCATGTCGGTCGCCTGGCCCGGCGGAAACCCGACCAGGATGCGCGTGATTTCGGCGGCCCTCGCGCCGGAATGAGCCAGAACGAGAGCCGTCACTGCCATCAACAGACGCCGCATATCGCACCCTCCCCGTTTCAGTTGCCGCGTTCTCTTCGTGGAACGCTTTGGCTCAAATAGTTCCGGCGGCGCGGATCCGCGCTATTTCCTCCGCGCTCAGTCCGAGCGCGCCATAGATCTCGTCTCTGTGCTGGCCGAGCGCGGGACCGGCGCGGCGCACCGAAACCGGCGTTTCGGAAAAGCGCGGCACCACGCATTGCATGCGCACCTCGCCCAGTTCCTCGTCCGGCACGCTGACGATGGCCTGGCGCGCGATGAAATGCGGGTCGGCGAAAATATCCGAGGCGTCGTAGATCGGCGAAAAGCCGACCTGATGCG
>JBAUUA010000765.1:0-10235 GCA_049582465.1 Bradyrhizobium sp.
AATAGAAACTATGGAAATGCATTGTTTCCAATTTCGATCTAATGGGGTGGTCCGCATGGCAAAACTTCCCGATTTCGAAGGCCTCGCCATTTTCGCAAAAGTCGTGGAATTGCGGTCGTTTGCGGCCGCCGCCAGCGAGCTAGCGCTGTCCAAGGCCACGGTGTCGAAAGCGGTCACCCGGCTGGAGGAGCGGCTCGGCGCGCGGCTGTTCAACCGCACCTCGCGGCGGCTCGCCCTGACCGATGCCGGCCAGAAACTGTCCGAGCGCGCCGCGCGGCTCCTGGCCGACGGCGAGGCGGCGGAGAACGAGGCTTTGGCGCAATCGGTGGCCCCGCGCGGGCTGGTGCGGTTCGCGGTGCCGATGACGTTCGGGGTCAGAATGGTGGCGCCGATCCTGCCGCAGTTTTTGGAAGCCTATCCCGACGTCTCGATCGACCTGCATCTGAGCGATGCCATGGTGGACCTGATCGGCGAGGGTTTTGATGCGGGCCTGCGGATCGCGAGCTTGCCGGATTCGTCGCTGATCGCGCGGCGGCTGTGCGCGATGCCGCGCTACACCGTGGCGGCACCCGCCTATCTCAAGCGCTATGGCCGCCCGACGCATCCGATGCATCTCGCGCAGCATCGATGTCTCGGCTACGCCTATCTCTCCACCGCCGGCGTCTGGAATTACACCAATTCCGCCGGCGAGCAGGCAAGCGTGCGCCCCGCCGGGCCACTGCGCGTCAACAATGGCGAGGCGCTGATGCCGGCGCTCCTGGCGGGACTCGGCATCGCCGACGTGCCCGAGTTCATCGTCGGCGACGCCATCGCCTCGGGCCAGGTCGAAGTGATCCTGAAGGACTGGAAGCAGACTGAAGGTGCGGTGCATCTGGTGATGCCCCCCGGCGGCCCGCGTCCCGCCCGCGTCGAGGTGCTGGCGGATTTTCTCGCGAAGGAATTTGCCAAGGCAAAGCGTCGCTGAGCAACCGCTTCATCGGACCGTCCAACACAGCTTCTCACCCAAACGATGTATCATCTTGTCGGTACACTTTCCTTTGTATATATCGAAGTAGTTCCACTCTTGGTCCCACGGCGTCCTCCACGAGGTGATGCCGTCTCTCCCGCCGCTGTTGATCGTTCGGAGTCTGCATGGCCCGCCTTGCCGTGTTGTTGCTTGCATTGAGTCTTGTCCATTCGGCACAGGCACAGCCCGTTCAGCCAACCCCGGCGGCCAAGGCCAGACCTGCCGTCAAGAAGCCGGCACCGGAAGGAACGCTTGCACCGCCATCTACGAGTGGGCCTTGCATTGGCCTATTCCCGCTTCTCGGCGATCGCTTTCAGGTGAAGAAGATCGGGATCACGGTGTTTGGCAACGAATTCAAGGAAATTGCCGTCGACAATTGGGGACTCGACGATCTCGTTGTCGAACGCGTGCGCGCCGTCGTGGGCAAGGGCATCGCGGTCCGAAGGATACCCCATGCCAAGGATGCCTTCGTCGGTTACACGCCGGGAATCGGGATTTTCCAAAACAACAACGCGAAGGTGCCGGCTATCGTTCAACAGGCTGCCGGGCAGACCCACTGCCAGCGCTACGTGGTCGTTACAAGGGCCGTCGCTCAATATGTCGGAAATCAATCCATTTTTGGCATCGGCGTCGTCAATAGCGGCCGCCCGATCCGCAGCCTCACTCAAATCCATGCGATCATTCGCATCCATGTCCACGACGGCAGCACCTTCGCAGTACTCAAGAGTGGTACCGGATCGCTTAATGGAGACAACATCCTGACGGGTGGCCAGAACGCGCGGGTACTTGATGATTCCTGGTGGCCGGAGCCCCCTGAGGCGGCCAATAACCCGACGATGCGTGACGCGGTGCGCAGCTTGCTTGCCGAGATTCTCGACAAGAGCCTGCCCGAGCTGCTGGCCCGGTAGGGCCGACGGCCCCGTCTCCGGGCCGCTGGATGGAGGGTCCGTCTTGAGACCGGGGTCGGGCGCGTGAGCCACTATTGAGCATAGGCAATGCCGTTGCCGCAAGAGGAAGAGATCGTCGGCGCGCCCGCCTATCGCGACATCAGCGCTTCAGGCTATAGGCTATTCCCGACGACAACGAATTCCCGGGAGAAACTGCCGATGAACCGTCGTGAACTTCTAAAGGCTGCTGCGGCGCTTCCGTTGGTGCAGGGCGCTCTCGCGTATCCAGCCTTCGCGCAGGCGGCGTGGCCGGCGCACAACGTCACCATGATCGTGCCGTTTCCCGCCGGCGGACAGGCCGATCTCGCCGCGCGGCCGGTGGCCCAGGCGCTGGAGAAAATTCTGGGAAAGCCTTTCGTCGTCGACAACCGCGCCGGCGGCGCCGGCGGATCGATCGGCAACGCGGCCGCGGCGCGCGCCGAGCCCGACGGCTACACCTTGCTGATGACGCTGTCGTCGCTGGCGGTGCTGCCGGAAGCCGACCGCCTGTTCGACCGGCCTCCACTCTACGAAGTCTCGCAATTCGCGCCGGTCGCGCGCGTGCTCGCCGATCCAACGTTGCTCGCCGTCCCCGCCTCGGCGCCATGGAAGACGCTGCAGGATTTCGTCGATGACGCCAAAAAGCGCCCCGGCCAGATTCCCTACGGTTCCTCGGGCCCCTACGGTACGCTGCATGTGGCAATGGAAATGTTCGCGGCCTCCGCCGGAATCAAATTGCTGCACATCCCGTTTCGCGGCGCCGGCCCGGCGCTGACCGCGCTGATGGGCGGCACGGTGCAGGCGCTGGCGTCGGCGCCCGGCACGCTGAAGCAGCAGGTCGACGACGGCAAGATGCGCGTGCTGGCCAATTGGGGCGCCGAGCGGATCGCGAGTTTTCCCGATCTGCCGACGTTCAGGGAACTCGGCTACAAGGATGTCGAGTTCTACATCTGGGCCGGGCTGTTCGCGCAAGCGGCCCTGCCGGCGCCGATCATGACGCGGCTGCGCGAGGCCATGGCGCAGGCGGTGAATAGCCCCGAAGTGACAAAAACCTTCGAGACCGCGGGCAGCCCGGTGGCCTATCTGGACGCGCCGGAATTTGCGAAATTCGTCGCCGAGGATTCCGCGCGCCTGATCGCGGCGGTGAAGAAGATCGGCAGGGTGGAGTAGGGCGTTTCGCGACGCCGATACGATACTGCGGCATCACGCACAAAAGCATTGGCTCGCATCCACGCCTGGCGGCGGTCGCGCTGCCTGGTTCCGGCTGCGCGAGGGTTGGGCAGCCGATTTCACATTTAGTTGTCCGGCGTGAACCTTGCCATGCCGCATTTATTTCGAAGGCTGACGAGGTCGGGGAATAAGCGCGCCAACTCAATCGCGAAAGGGACCGGACATGCGAGTACACCACATTGCCCTGAGCCTTGCGCTAACGCTCGGCTGCGGCGTCGCCGTTCAAGGCGCGGCGTCCGCACAGGAAAACCGCGGAACCATGGAACAGCAGATGGCCTGCACGCCCGACGTCTGGCGTCTTTGCTTCGATCAGATTCCGGACGTCGGCCGCATCACGGCGTGCCTGCGGCAAAATACGCCGCAGTTGTCGGGCGCTTGCCGCGCGGTGTTTGAATCGAATGACAGCGTGTCGGAACAGACGGCGCAGACTGCGCCGCAGGCCCGCCGGCGCCAGGCGCAACGGCGGGTCCAACAGGTTCAGCCTGCGCCCCAGGATGACGACGACCAATGAATCGCCGTCAGGACTGGTGTTGGCAGACGTCGACCCATTCGGCGTTGACGAGCTCGGCCATCCGCGCGGGTGCGATGCGCACCGCGCTGTGAGTCGAGCCCGCCGCCGGCACCACCTCGTCGAACGCTTTCAACGATACGTCGCAATAGACCGGTAACGGCGTCTTCAGTCCGAACGGACAGACGCCGCCGACCTCATGGCCGGTAATCTCGGCGACCTCCTCCAGCCCGAGCATTTTCGGCTTTACCCCGAACAGCGCCTTGACCTTCTTGTTGTCCATCCGCGAAGTGCCGGCCGCCACGATCAGCACCACGCGCTCGCCGACGCGAAGCGAAAGTGTTTTTGCAATCCGGCCGGGCTCGACGCCATAGGCCTCGGCGGCCAGCGTCACCGTCGCCGAACTCACCGAAGATTCGATCACGGCAATGTCGGGGGAGTTTTCCGCAAAGAAGGCGCGGACCGATTCAATGCTCATGGTGGGGACTCACATTCAGGTCTGGTGGGCGGCGACCAAAGCGGGCAGTTCCGACAGCGCGCGGATGCGATAATCCGGCTGGAGCCCGAGTTCATCCATTTGCGTGCGGATCGCCTTGAACATCGTGAGCGGCGGCACGACGTCGCTCTTGACGCAGGCAACCGCCATCGCTTCCGGCGTCACCCGCTCGATCCAGGCGACGTTGAGGCCGAAGGCCTTGGCGCCGCAGGCGTCCCACGGGTTCGAGGAGATAAACAGCACTTGCGCCGGTCGCACGCCGAGAACCTGCTCGATCAGGGTGTAGGCCTCGGGCGCCGGCTTGAAGATCTTTTTGGAATCGACGCTGATGGTGGCATCCAGCACGCGGTCGAGGCCGCTGTTGGCGACCAGCGCGGTGAGCATCGCCGGGCTGCCGTTGGACAGGATGGCGAGCTTTCGATCCCGCATCGCCGCGAGTGATGTCGTCGCGTCCGGATAGAGATCGAGATGCAGATATTTTTCCATGATCCGCTCGAACACGCCGCTGTCATGCTCGAGCCCGAGCACCCGCAGCGTGTAGGCGAGCGAATCCCGCGTCACGACGGAAAAATCCTCGTAGCGCCGCATCAGCGAGCGCAGCCAGGTGTATTCGAGCTGCTTGATCCGCCAGATCTGGGTGATGATCTCGCCGTAACCGGGAAACGCCTCCTCGGTGACGGCGGCAACCGACTGAACGTCGTACAGCGTTCCATAGGCGTCGAACACAACGGCTTTGATGGTCACGGGGAACTCATGGTGGGCATGTCGGAACGTGGTGGCATCGGGTCTTTCGCAAGACCGGGAACACATTATGGTTTCGCGGGCCGCCGCCATCCATAGCGCAACATCGTCGATGCGCAAAGCGGCCGCCATCAAGGGAGATGGGCATGAAGGCCTGGCAGTTGCACCGGCTCGGTGGTGAGCTCCGTTTCAACGACGTACGGACGCCGGAACCGCGGCCGGGCAGCGCACTGGTGCGGATCGAAGCCTCGGCGCTGATGTCGTATCTGAAAGCCTATGTCGAAGGAAAATTGCCGGCCTACAATCCGCCGCCCGGTCCGTTTACGATCGGGACCAACGGCGTCGGCGTCATCGAAGCCGTCGGCAGGGATGTCTGGCATCTCAAGCCCGGCCAGCGCGTGGTGCTGTCCTCGCATTTCGTCGCAGGCGAAAATGTCGAGGATCCGGCGCAGGTCCTGATCGGGCTGACGTCGGGCCCGGACGCGGCGCAGGTTCTGGCGGACTGGCCGGACGGCACGCTGGCCGAATACGCGCTGATGCCGGTGGAGGCGATCACGCCGGCGGAGGGATTGGACCACATCGACGCCACTCAGCTCGTTGCCATCGGCCGCTGCATCATCCCTTATGGTGGTCTGCTGCGCGGCCGGCTGGCGGCGGGCGAGACGCTGATCGTGAACGGCGCAACCGGCGCCTATGGCACGGCGGCGGTGCTGGTCGCGGTCGCGATGGGGGCGGGCCGTGTCATCGCGGCCGGCCGTAACGCCAGTGCGCTGGAGGCCGTGGCGCACGCCTGCGGTCCGCGCGTCGCAACGGTCACCTTGACGGGCGACGTGCAGAAGGACGCGGGCGCGCTTCGTGCAGCGTCCGGTGGCGGCGCTCAGATGGCGTTCGACATCGTGGGACAGGCGCGCGATCCGAAATCGACGCTGGCCGCGCTGCACGGCCTTCGCCGCGGCGGCAGGCTGGTGCTGATGGGAAGCATGACCACCGAGCTGCCGGTTCCCTACACCACGCTGATGCTCAACAGCTGGGAGATCCTCGGCCAGTTCATGTATCCGACGAGCGCCTACCGGCGGCTGCTCGATTTGTTGCGCGGCGGCCTGCTCGACATCAGCCCGATTCGACCGCGCGTCTATCCGCTTGCGGCGCTGCCGGAAGCGATGGAAGCGGCAAGCACCGCCGGCAATCTCGAATGCATCGTGATGCAGCCGTGAGCGCCGACGCGCTGATCTCACATTTCGCCGGGCGCCTCAGATCCCCAGCAGCTTCCGCGCGTTGGCCTTCAACACCTTCGGCCGGATGTCGTCGCGGATGTCGAGCTTGGCGAAATCCGCGAGCCATCGGTCGGGGGTGATCACCGGCCAGTCCGAGCCGAACAGCATCTTGTCCTGCAGAATGCTGTTGATGTAGCGCACCAGGATCGGCGGGAAATATTTCGGCGACCAGCCGGAGAGGTCGATGTAGACGTTCGGCTTGTGGGTCGCGACCGACAGCGCCTCTTCCTGCCAGGGGAAGGACGGGTGCGCGAGGATGATCTTGAGATCGGGGAAGTCCGCCGCCACGTCGTCCATGTACATCGGGTTGGAATATTTCAGCCGCATTCCCATGCCGCCGGGCATGCCGCTGCCCACGCCGGTCTGCCCGGTGTGGAACAGCGCGATGGCGCCGCCGTCGCTGATCGCCTCGTACAGCGGATAGGCCATGCGGTCGTTGGCGTAAAAACCCTGCATGGTCGGATGGAATTTGAAGCCGCGGACGCCGTATTCCTCGATCAGCTTCCGCGCCTCGCGGACGCCGAGCTTGCCCTTGTGCGGATCGATGCTGACGAAGGGGATCAGCACGTCGGAATTCTGCGCGGCGATCTCCAGCATCTCGTAATTGTTGTAGCGGCGGAATCCGGTCTCGCGCTCGGCGTCGACCGGGAAGATCACCGCGGCGATGTTCTTGGAGCGGTAATAGGCCGCGGTCTCCGGCACGGTCGGCGGGTGCTTGTTGGGCGACTTGAAATAGTCGGCCATCTGCGCCTGGAAATCGTCATAGCCGTCGTCGCCATGCATGCCGCAGGGCTCCTCGGCATGGGTGTGGATGTCGATCGCGACGACGTCCTCGATATTGGGCAGCTTCAATTTGGACATTTCACATCCCCGGCGGCTACTTGATTATTCAGGCTGGCGAATTGATTATACGATATAACAAATTTAGCAAGGTGCCGGACCAGGCACGAGAGACGGGAGGACAAGATGGCGCAGGCGGAAGCCTTCGAGACCGACTTCTGGAAACATGCCAATCTGCGCAAGGTTTGGGACGACATCGTCCCCGGCGAACCGCGCAAGACCATCCCTTATACGCTGACGCGGGCCGCCATCGAGCTCTATTGCAAGGCGGTCGGTGAAGATCATCCGATCTATTTCGACGAAGCCTACGCGAAAACAACCCCCTATGGCGGACTGATCGCGCCGCCCTCGATCCATATCCTGTTGATGTTTTCCTGCACGCCGGCCGACGACTGGATGCGCTCACCGGGCACCGTCAATGCCGGGCAGTCGTGGAGCTACAACATTCCGGCACGCCCGGGCGATGTCATCACGTTGCAGGCGCGCGCGCTCGACAAGTTCATCAAGCGCGAGCGGCTGTTCGTGGTGCACGACAATGTCTTCTTCAACCAGCGTGGCGAGGTGATCTGCTCGGGCCGTGGCTGGACCATCCGGCCGCAGTGAGGGGAGGAGCGAAATCATGACAACGAGTTTTGAAAGCCTCAACGCCGGCGACGTCATCGACGGGCCGGCATTCGCGGTCAGCCGCGAATCCATCCGCCTGTTCTGCGATGCCTCGCTCGACTACAACCCGCTGCATCTCGACGACGACTACATGAAGGGCAGTTTCGGCAAGACCAATTTCGGCGGCATCATCATGCACGGCATGAACAATTTCGGGCTGATCTCGCGGATGCTCACCGACTGGGCCTACCCGCGAGGGGCCATCCACCGCCGCCTCGAAACCAGGTGGGTCAAGCCGGTGCGGCCCGGCGATACCATCCAGCCCACCGGAATCGTGAAATCGAAACAGGCTACGGCAAAATCGTGCTGGATCCTGATCGACGTCATGGTCCGCAACCAGGCCGGCGAAAAGGTTGCGACCGGCGAGGCCATGGTCGAATTCCCGCGCTGAGCCGTCCGGGCTGAAGGCGGCGCAATCGATCAGTCGGCTGGGACGCCGGTCCTTCCGCGTGTCGTCAGCCTGCTTCCCGGGGGCCGCCCGGCGAGATGGGCATTCGGCACGACCACATCGGTGGCGAGGCCAAGCCACGCCAGGAAGCGAATGGTCAGCCAGGTATTGTCGATTTCCCACCAGCGATGACCGTGGCGCGCCGAGCGCGGATCGGCGTGATGGTTATTGTGCCAGCCTTCCCCGTTGGCGATGAAGCCGACAAGGATGTTGTTGCGGCTGTCCTCGTCGGTTTCATGGCTTCGGTAGCCCCACAGATGCGTCACCGAATTGACTGCCCACGTAATATGCCAAACGAGGACCGTGCGTACGAAGACGCCGAACATCATGATGCTGATTCCGGCCTGCGCCGCGCCCCACGGCGCTTCGCCCGACAGCCATGCCACCGCGAAACCGGCACCGAAGAACAGCGGGATCTGGCCGAGATTGATCCAGAGCAGCCAGTTGTTGCGCTCGAGGGCTACGTAGAAGCGATCGCGCAGGATGTCCTTTGCGTAGCGTCCGTAAATTCCAAGCCGCGCGAGTTCCGGCTGATTGACCAGAATCCACCCGATGTGGCTCCAGAAGAAGCCTGCAAGCGGGCTATGGGGGTCCGGCTGCTCGTCGGAGAATTGATGGTGCCGGCGATGGATGGCGACCCAGCGCGCCGGCGTTTCCTGAAGGCACGACATCGCGACGATCACCATGGCGTGTTCCAGCCATTTCGGACATTTCAGGCCGCGGTGCGTGAGCAGCCGGTGATAGCAGAGGTTGATGCCGAACAGCCCGCACAGGTGGGTGCCGAGCAGGGCGACGACGAGGCCGCTCCAGCTGAAATAGCCGGGCATGAAGGCCAATAGCGCCGCCACATGGTAGGCGCCGATGACGAGAATGTAGGGCCAGTTGAGCTGAAATGGTCTGACGCCCGCAGGCAGCAGCAGTCGCGCCGGCGCGGCGAGCGAAAGGGCGGGTTCAGCGGCGGCTAGTGCCACTGCTCTTGTTGCAGGCCGGCGGGGTGTCTTCATAGCGAAGCCGAGATACCAATCCCTGCGCCAGACGCAGTTGTCAGCCGAATAGCCCCGGCTCCTGATACACGGATTCGCCGGGTCGCGGGTGCAAACCTTTGACCAAATTCGCTTATTTTTCCAGGATTGGAACCGAGGCCGGCTGACGGGACCCAGATACTGCTTGTGCGGCCTCCCGTTTGGATTGACATTCGGCCATTCGATGGCTTAGAAACCGCGCGTCCCGGGTGGCACGGCCACCGGCGGGATTAAGCCCAATTTGCCATTTTCGGCCTGTCCAACACGGCCTTTCAACGCATCAGGATTGTCCCATGAAGGTCCGTAACTCGCTGAAATCGCTGCGCGGCCGCCACCGCAACAACCGTCTGGTCCGCCGCAAGGGCCGGGTCTACGTGATCAACAAGGTCCAGCGCCGTTTCAAGGCGCGCCAGGGTTGATCCCAGCTGGATTGAAGGGCCTGAACCAGGCCTGATTCCTGCCATTCGCGCCTGTTGAAAAATGCTCGCCTTCACGGGTCTTTGACGCTTTTGCTGCTTTGCAGCGCGTTTTCTCGCGTCTAGACTTTGGTGATGGCATTGAGATTCCCAGATATCAGCCGCTGCGTGAGCGCCATTCTCCTTGCCGCCGCGATGGCGGCGGTCCCGATGGTCGCGTCGGCGCAGGATCCCCATGCCGCGCCGCCGGCGCAGCGGAAAAAACTTCCCGAGCCGCCCGCCAAGCTGCCGAAGGTCGGCGCCGACCGGACGCGCGGACTGGATTTCCTGTTCGGCGCCCTGAAGGTGGCGCCCGACGAAGCCAGCGCCAAGCATGTCGAGGCGCGGATCTGGGCGCAGTGGTTGCACACACCGAGCGACACGGCCGCGCTCCTGATGATGCGCGCCAAGGCCGCGATGGATGCCCAGCAGATGGACGTCGCGCTGAAGCTGCTCGATGCGCTGGTGAAGTTGCGTCCCGACTGGGTCGAGGCCTGGAACAGGCGGGCGACGCTTTACTACCTGCAGAACGATTACGGCCGTTCGCTGCAGGATATCCAGCAGGTGCTGATCCGCGAACCCCGCCATTTCGGCGCGTTGGCGGGGCTTGGCATGATCATGCAGGA
>JBAUUA010000766.1:0-5428 GCA_049582465.1 Bradyrhizobium sp.
ACCCAGGGAGCCTTGCGGTGATCGCAAAGTCAGGCCATCACGTGCCGGCGCTGGCGTTGGTCCGGTTCATCGTGCGGCGGACTGATCGGATGAAGAAAATTCTGGCCGTCTTGTTTACCCTGGCCGCGCTGTTGGCATCGTCGTCGGTTTACGCCGTGGAGCCTGACGAGATCATGGCTGATCCCGTCAAGGAGGCGCGGGCGCGCGAGTTGTCGCGTGAATTGCGCTGCATGGTGTGTCAAAACCAGTCGATCGACGATTCCGGCGCACCGCTGGCGCGGGATCTGCGGCTGTTGGTGCGCGAGCGAATCGCGGCCGGCGACAGCGATGCCCAGGTGATCGATTTCCTGGTCGCACGCTACGGCGAGTTCGTGTTGTTGAAGCCTCGACTGGAGCCCCACACGTTGCTGCTGTGGCTGTTGCCGCCGCTGGTGCTGGCCGGAAGCGGGCTTGCGCTGTGGATGCACGGCCGGCGGCGATCCGGTTCCGTGGCGGCGGAAGCGACGGGCACCCTCACCCCTGACGAGACAGCGCGGCTGGCGGCGCTGATGGCGGACGAGGCGTCTCCGGAGAAGCCGGCTTGAGCTTCGTGGTGCTACGGGCGGCTCCACTAATGCGACTGAATTGCAATGTGGACGGCGCGGCCAGCGACTGCAATTGATTTTCGCAGCGGCGCGGCACTGTCCCCGGCCTTCATGTTATTTTGACTTTTGTCTGGAAGTTTGGGGCCACGTCCCCAGTTTTCCCATCCGAGAAAATCGATGTTCTCCAACAGCAATTTGACCATCCGTTTCCTGATCGGAGGGGTCGTGGCGGCCCTGCTCATGCTGCTGGCGATCGGCGGGGGTACAGGATTTGTCGCCGTCCTCTATTTGAACAACGAGATCACCTCTCTCTCCTCCGAATTCAGCGCGCTAAGCGGCCCGGGCCGCGACCATGCGCTGCAAATCTATCAGCAGGCCCAGGCGGCGTTTTCATATTTCCTGATGGCATGTGTTGCCATTGCGGTCGTTGCCTCCACGGTTTGTCTCATCACCTATTTTGCCGTCCGCAATGGCATCATGGGGCCGCTGGCCGCGATGGTGCACGCGATGCGTGAGGTCGCCGACCAGAAGTACGGCACCCCGATCCCCGGACTCGGCCGCGCCAATGAAATCGGCCAGCTCGCCGGCGCGCTCGAAGTCTTCAAGACGACGGGGATCGAGCGGCAGCGCCTGACCGAGCACGAATTGCAGGAAGCGCAGCGCCAGGCCGAGCGTTCCCGGTATCTCGACGGGAAAATCCGGGACTTCAACGGTCTGGTCGCCAATGTCGTCACCAGCGTCGCATCGTCGGCCGTGCGGTTGAAAAGCAACGCGGAAACCTTGTCGCAGGCCGCCAATGAAACCACCGCCAAGGCCAATGCGGTTGCCAGCGCAGCGAGCGAGGCCAGCACCAGCGTCCAGACCGTCGCCGGCTCTGCGGAGGAGATGACGACGTCGATCGGCACCATCAGCCGGCGCGTCACCGATGCCACGCAGCGCGCCGAAGGTGCGGCCGCCCAGGCGCGCAAGAGCAGCGATACCATTCACGCGCTGTCGGCGGCTGCGGAGAAGATCGGGGCCGTCGTGCAACTGGTTCAGGCGATCGCTTCCCAGACCAACCTGCTGGCGCTCAACGCCACCATCGAGGCGGCGCGCGCCGGCGAGGCCGGCAAGGGATTCGCGGTAGTCGCCTCGGAGGTCAAGAGCCTCGCCCACCAGACCAGCAAGGCTACCGAGGAAATCTCCACGCACATCGCCAGCATCCAGGGCATCACCGGCGAGACCCGGCAGGCGATGGACGACATCTCGAACACGATTTCGGAAATCAGCGCGATCATGTCCGGCATCGAAGTCGATACCGCGCAGCAGCGAAACGCGACCCAGGACATCTCCAAGAGCGTTCAGGTTGCCGCCAAGGGCACCCTCGACGTCTCAAACCATATCGTCCAGATCACGTCGACCTCGTCGGAAACCGGCCGCATGGCGGGCGATGCCCGGGATTCGGCGGTCGATCTTTCCCAACAGGCCGAAACCCTGAAGCGGGAAGTCGACGGATTCATCATGAGCGTCCGGGCCGGATAACCGGCGGGCAGGGGCGGCAGTTGGCTGGGAACCGTTAGCGGCGGCCCCTGGCCCTAACCCATTGGGCCCCTGCGATAAACTGCCGCATTTGCATACCCCTTCATTACAAAAGTTTAATTCCGCCGCCAGCGCGCCGTAAGGCGGAAATCCCCATCTTCAGGTCTGTAAGGTGCTTGCCCCCGCATCATCGATTCAGGCTCTGGAGATTATTTGCATGAACGACCGTCCGACCGATCTTTCGTCCCGTCCGCCTGTCCAGACACCTCGCCGTTCGCTGTTCTCCGCCCGCAAATTTGCGCTGATGGCCTCCGTCGTTGCCGGCCTCGGCGTTGCGGCTTACGGCTTTGGCCCCTCGCATGGCCCGGTCGACATTTTCAGCAGCACCGCGCATGCGCAGGTCAACAACGAGGTCAGCAAAGTCGACAAGCCCGTCGGTTTTGCCGACATCGTCGAGCGCGTGAAGCCGTCGGTGATTTCGGTCAAGGTCAACATCAACGAAAAGGTCGCGAAGGACGATAGCGGCAATGATGACTCGCCGTTCCAGCCGGGCTCGCCGATGGAGCGCTTCTTCCGCCGCTTCGGCGGCCCCGACGGCCTGCCGCCGGGCCTGCGCGGCATGCCCAAGGGCCGCGGCGTGGTGACCGGGCAGGGCTCCGGCTTCTTCATTTCCGCCGACGGCTATGCCGTCACCAACAACCATGTGGTCGACGGCGCCGACAAGGTCGAGGTGACGACCGACGACGGCAAGGTCTTCAAGGCCAAGGTGATCGGCACCGATGCGCGCACTGACCTTGCGCTGATCAAGGTCGAGGGCGGCTCGAATTTCCCGTTCGCCAAGCTTTCCGACGGCAAGCCCCGGATCGGCGACTGGGTGCTCGCGGTCGGCAATCCGTTCGGCCTCGGCGGCACCGTGACCGCCGGCATCGTCTCGGCCAGGGGCCGCGACATCGGCAACGGCCCGTACGATGATTTCATCCAGATCGACGCGCCCGTGAACAAGGGTAACTCCGGTGGCCCGGCCTTCGACACCTCCGGCGAAGTGATGGGCGTCAATACCGCGATCTATTCGCCGTCCGGCGGCAGCGTCGGCATCGCATTCTCGATCCCGGCATCGACCGTGAAGAGCGTGATTGCCCAGCTCAAGGACAAGGGCTCGGTCAGCCGCGGCTGGATCGGCGTCCAGATTCAGCCGGTCACCCCCGACATCGCCGACAGCCTCGGGCTGAAGAAGGCCGAAGGCGCGCTGGTGGCGGAGCCGCAGGCCAACGGTCCGGCCGCCAAGGCCGGCATCGAGTCCGGCGACGTCATTACCAAGGTCAACGGCGAAGCGGTCAAGGATGCCCGCGAGCTCGCGCGCACCATCGGCGGTTTCGCGCCCGGCGCCGCCGTCAAGCTCGACGTGGTGCATAAGGGCCAGGACAAGGTCGTCAATCTCACCCTCGGCCAGTTGCCGAATTCGGTGGAAGCCAAGGCGGACACCGGCGACAACAGCGACAAGGGGAGCGCAACCCGGGGCACCGACGTGCCGAAGCTCGGCCTGACCGTCGCGCCCGCCAACAGCGTCGCCGGTGCCGGCAAGGACGGCGTCGTGGTGACCGAGGTCGATCCGAACAGTGCGGCGGCGGACCGTGGTTTCAAGGAAGGCGACGTCATTCTCGAAGTCGCCGGAAAGAGCGTCTCCAGCGCCGGTGACGTGCGCGATGCGGTAAACGCCGCGCGCACCGACAACAAGAACAGCGTTCTGATGCGGATCAAGAGCGGTGGATCGTCGCGCTTCGTCGCGGTCCCCCTGGCGAAAGGCTGAGCGCTCTACCAGATGGAGGGTGTCGCCGGCATTAGTCGCCCCCGCCGACGGCTCTTTCCGGGGGGCGGGCCAAAAGCCCGCTCCCAGCAGTTCCTTCCGGTGGAATACGCCCCCCTCCGTCGGAAGGTTCAAAGGGCGGTGAGGTCCCCCCAGCTTCACCGCCCGCTTTTTTGCCGTAAGGAGAGACGGCCGGTCGCCTTGCATGAGTGTGTCGACCGCGCCATGGTGATAGAAGGCTAGCCCCGTTGAGTGCAACCGACCAGAATATGCGCCTCTTGATCATCGAAGATGACCGCGAATCCGCCGACTATCTGGCCAAGGCGTTTCGCGAAGTCGGCTACGTCGCGGACCTCGCCGGCGACGGCGAGGAAGGCCTCGCGCTGGCCGAGACCGGTGACTACGACGTGCTGGTGGTCGACCGGATGCTGCCGAAGCGCGATGGTCTCTCGCTGATCGGTTCGCTGCGCGACAAGGGCAACCGCACGCCGGTATTGATCCTCTCGGCGCTCGGACAGGTCGATGACCGCATCAAGGGCCTGCGCGCCGGCGGTGACGACTACCTGCCAAAACCCTACGCATTCGCCGAATTGCTGGCGCGGGTCGAGGTGCTTTCGCGCCGCCATGGCGGCCCGGCCGAGGAAACCACCTACCGCGTCGGCGATCTCGAGCTCGACCGCCTCTCGCATCGGGTCGCGCGCGGCAAGGACGAATTGACCCTGCAGCCGCGCGAGTTCCGGCTTCTGGAATATCTGATGAAGCACGCGGGCCAGGTGGTGACGCGAACCATGCTTTTGGAAAACGTCTGGGACTATCATTTCGATCCCCAGACCAACGTTATCGACGTGCACATCTCGCGGCTGCGCTCCAAGATCGACAAGGGTTTTGAACGACCCTTGCTGCACACGATCCGCGGGGCTGGATACATGATCCGTGACGGCATTCGGTAAGCTGGTCCGAACCACCGCGTTTCGGTTGACGCTGGTCTACCTGTTTTTGTTTGCGCTGTTTGCCGCTTCGCTGCTGGGCTATTTCGCCTGGAACACGCGCCGGATGATCACCGAACAGATCGCCACCACGGTCACCGCGGAAACCGGCGAGTTGTCCGATATCTTCGGACGCCGGGGTCTGCACGGGCTGGTCTTCAATATCGAGAACCGGGCGCTGCGGCCGGGCGCCAACCTTTACCTCGTGGCCACGCCGCAGGGACAGGCCATTGCCGGCAATGTCGCCTCGCTCGCACCGGGGGTGATGGCGACCACCGGATGGTCGGAGACCGCCTACCGGCGGCTTGATGACCAGGACACCGCCGACCACCGCGCGCTGGTGCTGGTCACCGAACTCGGCGGCGGCTTCCGGCTGCTGATCGGGCGCGATCTGGAGGAACGGCGGCGGCTGTTCGGCATCGTCGCCAAGGCGGCACAATGGTCGGTGCTGATCGTCGTCGTGCTCGGGCTTGGCGGTGGTATTTTCGTGGCGCGGCGCGTATTGCGACGGATCGACGCCATGACCGGCACCACAC
>JBAUUA010000767.1:0-2360 GCA_049582465.1 Bradyrhizobium sp.
GGACTGCGCTGCTCAAGGCCGCCGGAATTGTGCAACGATCGAAATTCCGAACCGGGCGCGATAGACGCATTCTCTGAAAAGGGAGAAGCAAGATGAACAAAATAAAAATCACGACGGAATTGATCACGGCCAGGTTGATCGGCGCGATGGCGCTCCTGTTCCTGATCGGCGGCCCGGCCGCGTTGGCGCAGACCGGCGGCGGCGCCGGGTCGCAGGGTGGCGCAAATCAGGGCGCGACGGGTCGCGAGGCCCCGGTCGGTCACCGGCAACCGCGCGCCGACCAGGTCCCTTCGGAGAAGAGCCTGAGCGATCCGAACAACCCGGCGAACAAGGAAGATCAGGCTCTCGACCGCAAGATCAAGAGCATCTGCCGCGGCTGCTAGCGGGCGCCGACGGCAGCAGGGCGAGAAAAACTGCGCCCTGCTCAGCTGCGACAGGTGCAGCGGCATTTGGCGTTTTCGAGCGAAAGCCTGCCCCGCCCTTGATGCGGGGTGGATACCGGGAAACGCGTCAAGCCAACAACGCTAAGCTGAACGTTCCCGGAATTTGCTACGCAGTCCATGCCGCCGCGCCGCAACGGCGTCGGCAAGCAGGTTCAGGGCCGGCATGGTCGTTTCCCAGTCGATGCAGCCGTCGGTGATGCTCTGTCCATAGGTCAGCGCCGTGCCCGGCAGCACATCCTGACGGCCCGCAACCAGATTGCTCTCGATCATGACGCCCATGATGCGCTGCTCGGCGCCGGATATCTGGCGGGCGATGTCCGCCACGACCTGCGGCTGGTTCTCCGGCTTCTTGCCGCTGTTGGCGTGGCTGGCGTCGATCATGATCCGCTGGTTGACACCCGAACGGGCAAGTTCGGCCGCCGCGGAAGCGACGCTAGCCCCGTCATAATTCGGCTGGCTGCCGCCACGCAGAATGATGTGGCAATCCGCGTTGCCGGCCGTCGCCGCAATCGCCGAGCGTCCGCCCTTCGTGACTGCCATGAAATGGTGCGGATGCGATGCCGACTTCACCGCATCGGCGGCGATGCGCACATTGCCGTCGGTCCCGTTCTTGAAGCCGACCGGGCAAGACAGTCCGGAAGCAAGTTCGCGATGAATCTGGCTTTCCGTCGTCCGCGCGCCGATCGCCGCCCACGCCATCAGATCGGCAATGTATTGCGGCGTCGTAAGATCAAGGAACTCGGTCCCCGCCGGCAGGCCGAGATTGTTCACGGCTGAAAGCACGCTTCGGGCAAGACGCAGGCCCTTGTTGATGTTGAAGCTGCCATCGAGGTCAGGATCGTTGATCAGGCCCTTCCACCCCACCGTCGTGCGCGGCTTCTCGAAATAGACGCGCATGACAATCTCGAGCCGGTCGGCCAGCCTTTCGCGCAAGGCCACGAGGCGCTCGGCATAGTCCACGGCCGCGACGGGATCGTGGACGGAGCAGGGACCGACGATGACCAGAAGGCGATCGTCCGTTCCGTTGAGGATCGATGTGATGGCGTTACGCGCCGCCATCACGACGCGCGTCGCGGTCAGGGTGCGCGGTATTTCCCGCATCACCTCGTCCGGGGTCGTCAGCTCTTTCAGTTCTGTTATTCGAAGATCGTCGGTGGTGCTCAACACGGCGGTGGCTCCTGGTTTTGAGAACCCGCCGGCCAAACAAAAAGCCGCCAGGTTTGGCGGCTGTTCGGACTTACTGCTGCAATTTTTCAGATTGAGCGCGATCCTCCCGCCGCCAGCGAGCTGCTAAAATACCAAAAATAGCTGGTGGCGACGGTGATCATGGCCGCTCTATAGCGCACACATTAAGGCTTGTCATCTCTAAAAATCGGGCCGGCCGGCCCGGTTCAGGCCGCCTTGCGGGCGGCGAGAGCCACGCCGATCAGCGACGCGCCGCCGAACAACAGGTTGATGCCGACCAGAAGGCCGATTGCCCAATCCGCCGAGCCCGGCAGCCCGGTGATGATCATGGCCGATATCAGAATGTCCAATACACCGGAGAACAGCATCCAGCTCCAGCGCTGGGACAGTTCGCGGCGATGCTCCAGCGCATACATGATGGTTGCGACGCCTTCGGCCAGGAAATAGGCGCCGATCACGATCGTGAGCGTCAGGACGCCCTGTGCAGGCCTCGTCAGCAGGATGAGGCCGGCGCCGATGGCGAGCACGGCCGAGATCAGCGACCACCAGAAACCCGGCATCTGCCGCGCCCAGAACGTCATCGCCAGTCCGGCGACGCCCGAGATCAGGAACATCCAGCCAAGGAAGATCGTGAAGGCGAGGCTCGCAATCAGCGGCGCGATCATCGCCGCAAGGCCTAGCACGGCGAGCAGGATGCCTTCGATCAGGAAAGCCTTCCAATGCTCGTGCACC
>JBAUUA010000768.1:0-3362 GCA_049582465.1 Bradyrhizobium sp.
ATCGCCGCCTTCCGCGCCGGCAATGCGCCGGGCATCATGCAGGTGTTCGAGGTCGGCACCGCGACCATGATGGCGGCCAAGGGCGCCGTCAAACCGGTATCCGACCTGATGAAGGAGCAGGGCGAGAAGTTCGATCCCAAATCCTATTTGCCGGCGATCACCGGCTATTACTCGACCTCGAAGGGCGAGATGCTGTCGTTCCCCTTCAACTCGTCGAGCATGGTGCTGTGGATCAACCTCGATGCGCTGAAGAAGGCCGACATCGCCGAGCCGCCGAAGACCTGGCCGGAAGTGTTCGCCGACGCCAAGAAGCTGCATGCGACAAGCCCGACCTGCGGCTTCTCCTCGGCCTGGGGTTCCTGGGGCCTGATCGAACAGTTCTCCGCCTGGCATAACGTGCCGATCGGCACCAAGGCCAATGGGCTCGACGGCTTCGACACCGTACTCGAATTCAACACGCCGCTTGAAACCAAGCTGCTCGAAAACCTCGTCGAGCTGCAGAAGGACAAGAGCTTCGATTATTCGGGACGCACCAACACCGGCGAAGGCCGCTTCACCTCCGGCGAATGTCCGATGTTCATGACGTCGTCGGCGTTCTATCCGAGCGCAAAGGCGAACGCCAAATTCAACTTCACCGCAGTCCCGATGCCGTATTTCCCCGACGTCAAGGGCGCCCCGCAGAATTCCATCATCGGCGGCGCTTCGCTGTGGGTCATGGCCGGCAAGAGCCCCGAGGAATACAAGGGCATCGCGAAATTCTTCACCTTCCTGTCGGACACCGACCGCCAGGCCAACCTGCATCAGGTTTCCGGTTATCTGCCAATCACCAAGGCGGCTTACGAAAAGACCAAGGCCTCGGGCTTCTACGAGAAGAATTCGATTCTCGAAGTTCCGCTGAAGGAATTGACCAACAAGCCGCCGACCGAGAATTCGCGCGGCCTGCGCTTCGGCGGCATGGTGCAGTTGCGCGACGTCTTTGCGGAAGAGATCGAGGCGGCGCTGGCCGGCAAGAAGCCGGCCAAGGAGGCGCTCGATTCGGCGGTGTCGCGCGGCAACGCGATGCTGCGGCAGTTCGAGCGCACCGCCGTCAAGTGAGGCTGACGATCGTGGCCGGGCTTCGGCCCGGCCGCGATCCGTCCAGCGAGGGGCCATGGAAAACCGGGCGATCTTCTCAGGCAGGCTGCTGCCCTATCTTCTGATCCTGCCGCAGCTCGCGGTTTCCCTGATATTTTTCTACTGGCCCGCCTTGCAGGCCCTGCAGCAGTCGTTCCTGGTGCAGGACGCCTTCGGGCTTTCGACCGAGTTCGTCTGGTTCGAAAACTATGTCGAGCTCTTCAAGCGCCCTGAATATTACCAGGCGATCGGCGTCACTTTCGTGTTTTCGGCGCTGGTGGCGTTCTTCTCGCTCACGCTCGGCCTGTTGCTCGCGGTAATGGCGAACCGCAACATCGCCGGCGTGCAGATCTACCGCACGTTTCTCATCATTCCCTATGCGGTCGCGCCCGCGGTCGCCAGCGTGCTCTTCATCTTCATGTTCCAGCCCGGGCTCGGCATGATCGCGCGCGCGATGCAGCGCAACGGCATCGACTGGAATCCCGTGCTGAACGGCACGCAGGCGATGATCCTCGTCGTCATCGTCGCGGTCTGGAACCAGATCAGCTACAATTTCCTGTTCTTCCTCGCGGGCCTGCAGGCGATCCCGAAAAGCGTGATCGAGGCCGCCGCGATCGACGGCGCCAGGCCGATGCGGCGGTTCTGGACCATCATCTTTCCCCTGCTGTCGCCGACGACCTTCTTCCTGATCGTCATCAACATCACCTATGTGTTCTTCAACACGCTCGGCATCATCGACACCGCGACCGGCGGCGGCCCCAACGGCGCCACGCAGACGCTGGTCTACAAGGTTTTCCAGGACGGCAAGGTCGGGACCGATCTCGGCGGTTCGGCGGCGCAGTCGGTGATCCTGATGATCATCGTGGTGGCGCTGACGGCATTCCAGTTTCGCTATGTCGAGAAGAAGGTTCACTACTGAACGCCATGGTCGAGCACCGCCGATTTGGAAACTTGCTGCCCCATCTGGTCCTTCTGGCCGGCGTCGCGATCGTCGCCTTTCCGGTCTATCTCGCCATCATCGCCTCGACCCACGACAACACGGTCATCGCCAACGGCCAGATGCCGCTCTATCCAGGCACGCACGGCCTGGATACCTACTGGAACACCATCGTCTCCGGCACCGGCAAGACCACGCGCGCGCCCGTCGGCGGCATGATGCTGAACAGCCTGATCATGGCGATCGGGATCGCGGTGGGAAAGATCGCGATCTCGATCATCTCGGCCTATGCGATCGTGTTCTTCTCATTCCCGTTCCGGATGACAGCGTTCTGGACCATCTTCATCACGCTGATGCTGCCGGTCGAGGTGCGCATCTTTCCGACCTACAAGATCACCAGCGACCTGCACATGCTGGATTCCTACGCCGGCCTGATCCTGCCGCTGATCGCGTCGGCGACCGCGACGCTGCTGTTCCGCCAGTTTTTCATGACCGTGCCGAAGGAACTGGTGGAAGCTTCCAAGATCGACGGCGCCGGCCCGATCCGGTTCTTTTTCGATACGCTGCTGCCGCTGTCGGTGACCAACATCGCCGCTTTGTTCGTGATCCTCTTCATCTACGGCTGGAATCAATATCTCTGGCCGCTCTTGATCACGACCCGCGACGACATGCAGACCATCGTCATCGGCATCAAGAAGATCATCGACGTGCACGACGCCTTGACCGAATGGCAGGTGGCGATGGCGACCGCCGTGCTCGCCATGCTGCCGCCGGTCGCGGTCGTCGTGCTGATGCAACGCCTGTTCGTCAAGGGCCTGATCGAGACGGAGAAGTGAAGATGCGAATGGCGAATAGCGAATGGCGAATGGCCAGAGCGAATGGCAGTTGGCGAATGCCGGATAGACCGTCGGGCCCTGTCTGGCTGTCTCGCTGCCGCGCCATTCGCCATTCGCCATTCGCCATTCGCCTTCATCAAGGTTAGCCCAATGGCCAGCGTCACCCTCCGCGACGTCCGCAAAACCTATCCGGGCGGCTTCGAGGCCATCAAGGGCATCGAATTCGAAGTCGGCGACGGCCAGTTCTGCGTGCTGGTCGGCCCCTCCGGCTGCGGCAAGTCCACGCTGCTGCGGATGGTCGCAGGGCTGGAGACCATCACCTCGGGCGAGATCGACATCGGCGGCCGCGTCGTCAACGCGATCGAACCGGCCGATCGCGACATCGCCATGGTGTTCCAGAATTACGCGCTCTATCCGCATATGAGCGTCTACAACAACATGGCCTACGGCCTGCGCAATCGCAACATGCCCAAGCC
>JBAUUA010000769.1:0-8232 GCA_049582465.1 Bradyrhizobium sp.
CCGGTGCACGTTCCCGTGGAGTTTGTCGCCGATATTGTCGAAGCCGGAAAAATTGTCGTCAATCGATTGTGAGTGCGAATGAATCGGGAATTTCTCGATCTCTACAACACGGAACTTCAGCTGCTCAACGAGCATGCGCGCCAGTTCGCCGAGGAATATCCGGGGATCGCGGAGCGTCTCGGCGGCCTTCTGGACGATCGCGTTGACCCGTTGATCGGCGGCCTGCTGGAGGGATCCGCCTTCCTTGCAGCAAGGGTACAGCTCAAGCTCAAGCACGAATTCCCCGAGTTTACCGAGAACCTGCTCGAACAACTCGTTCCCCATTATCTCGCGCCCACGCCCTCCATGATGCTCGTCAAGGCGAGCCCGGTGTTCGGCGACCCGGCGCTGCGCGAGGGACGCGCGATCGCGCGCGGTTCCTATCTTGACGCCAGTTTCCGCCAACTCGACCGGCAGATTGCATGCCGCTACCGCCTGTGCGGCGATATCACGGTATGGCCGTTCGAACTCACTGCCGCCGAATATTACTCATCGCCGGCGCCCATGCAGGCGCTTGGCGTTTCGGTCGGCGGTAACGTCCTGGCGGGCCTGCGGCTGACCCTGACACACCGCTCGACGGCCAGGTCAGAGGACGAACCTTCAGAAGCCGACGCGCAGAAGAAGCCGGAGTTGCTGATTGCGGGGTGCCGAACCTCGGAGATGCCGCTCTATTTCGTTGGCGGGGAGGCCGACGCGGTCGCGCTGTACGAGCAACTGTTTGCGCACTGCAGGGGGATCTATTTTCGTCACCTCGACCAGTTCGGCAATCCAGTCATCCTTGAGGCGCCGCGGGAATGTCTGCAGCAGATCGGATTTGAACCGGACGATACCCTGTTCGCGAGAGACCATCGGGTCTTCGAGGGGTTTGACCTGCTGCGCGAATATTTCGCCTTTCCACGCAAGTTTCTCGGTTGCCGGCTCACCGGCCTCAATGAGGTCCTGTCTCGTATCAAGGCAAGAACGGTCGACATCGTGTTTGCCCTCGACGAACTCAATACGCGGCTTGCCGCGGCGGTTCGGCCCGACTCATTTGCCCTCTACGCGGCACCCGCCATCAATTTGTTCGAAAAAACAACGGATCGTATTCAACTCAAAGCCAGTCAGCACGAATACCATGTCGTCGCTGACCGGAGCCACTATCTGGACTACGAACCCCATCGGGTCCTCGAGGTCTATGCCCACTACCCCGGCGGACGGGAAAAGGTCCCGGTCCGTCCGATCTATTCCGCATCGCTCCACGAGACGCACGCCGCGTCCCACACGTGTTTTTCGATCCGCCGCTTGCCTCGACGACGCACGGTGGAAGAAAAGCGCACCGGCATATCCTCGGACTATACCGGTACGGATATGTTCCTTTCGCTGAGCGAGTTTGGCGGCATCGACGACCAGGACGCGATCGCCGAACTCAGCGTGCGCGCCTTGTGCTCCAATCGCCATCTCACCGAGCACCTGCCGATTGGGGTCGGCGGGGCTGATTTTCGGCTGGTGGACGATTTCACCCTGGACCTCGTTTGCGTTGCAGGCCCGACGCCCCCACGCGAGCCTGTCATCAGGCAGTTGCGCAGCCGTAGTGAAACGGCCCATACCGGCACGGTCACCTGGAGGCTCGTGAACCTGCTGTCCACCAACCATCTCGGTCTGGTCGAACGAGGAGCCGGACGTAATGCCGAAGCGGTTCGGGAAACGCTGTCGATTTTTGCGGAGATGGCCGACAGCGCCACCGAACGCCGCATCCGTGGCGTTCGCCATGTCGACAGCCGGCCAATTGTGCGACGTATCCGCCAGCGCAGCGGCGTCGGCGTAGCACGCGGGATAGAGATCACCGTCACCATCGACGAGAAGGCGTTCGAGGGTACCGGCGCGTTCCTCCTCGGCGCCGTGCTCGATCGCTTCTTCGCCGAATATTCGGGCTTCAATCACTTTACCCAAACCGTGATCCGCTCCGTCGATCGTGGTGAAGTCATGCGATGGCCTCCCCGCATGGGAATGCGCAGGCCGCTATGACCAAGCCATCGCAAATGGACGCGAGGCTGTTCCGCGAAATGGAAGCGGAGCCATGGCGGTTCGACTATTTCACCGTGCTGAGGCATCTCGAGCGCGTCCATGAAGACCGGCCCCGCATCGGCGAGAGCGCGGCGCTGCGCGACGAACTCGTCCTGCTTGGGCAGGATCCGTTCATGGAGTTTCCGGCGTCGAACCTGGCCCGCGTGGAACAGGCCGACGACGAAGACAAGCCGCTCAAGATCTTTGTCAAGTACATGGGAATGCTGGGGCCTCAAGGCGCGCTGCCACTTTCGACCACCGAGGAGGCCTATCATTACGTTCTCGCCAACGACGATGCTTTTCCGCGTTTCCTCGACATCTTCAATCATCGCTTTCTCCAGCTGTTCTTCCGCGCATGGGCGAATTCGCGCCCGATCGCCCAGCACGATCGTCCGGCGGCAGACCGGTTTTTCGCCTATATCGGCTCGGCAATAGGCACTGGCTCCGAACCTTACCGAGATCTCGACAGCGTTCCGGATGCCGCCAAGCTCGGCTTTGCCGGGCTGCTCGGGAGCCAGGCGAAATCCGCCTCGCGCCTCGCCAGCGCGCTTTGCGGCCTGTTTGAAGTGAAAGCCGAAGTTGACGAGTTCGTCGGAACGCGGCTGATGCTGGATGCCCAGGAATATACGATCCTGGGCAGGCGCCATAACGTGCTTGGCGAGGATGCGATGCTCGGCCGCGGCGTCTACAGCGTGCAGGACAAGATCAGGGTCCGCATCTACACGCGCAGCCTCTCGCAGTATATTCGATTTCTGCCCAGCGGCGACCTGTGCGAGCCGCTCGCGGATCTCGTGTATTTCTACAATGGCGCCCAGCTCGATTGGGACGCGGAATTGGCCATTCCATCGCGGGCCGTTGAGCCCATGCGTCTCGGCCATTTCGGGCAACTGGGCTGGACGACATGGATGGCGCCCGACTGGGCGACGACAGAAGCATACCGGCGCGATGCCAGATTCCACCCTGCGGAGCGCATGGAGCGGAAGAGGAAAATGCGGCAGGCCGGCAGTAAGCGAGGCGCCGATGGCCGACATTAACCTCGAGGCAGTAGCAGGCAAGCTGAACCGGATCGGCTACGAAGCCTTTTTCAAGGCGCTGCGCCAGGCGAAGGGCGCAGGCAATCGCAATGTCGAGCTCGCCCACTGGCTCGTCCACCTCCTGCAGGGAGAGCGCACCGACATCGCACTGACGGCGGACTATTTCAAGCTCGATCGCAACAAGCTTCTCATGGACATCAACGCTGCGATCGCAGGGTTTCGCAAGAACGAAACCGAAATGCCGACCGTCTCCAACACGGTGATGGACCTGCTCGATCGTGGCTGGCACTACGCCACTCTCTTCTTTGGTGAAACGCAGATACGAACCGGGCACGTTCTGGTCGGCGCGATGCAATCGCGCGACCTTGACCGCGCACTGAAGAACCTCTCATCCGAATTCAGCAAGATGTCGGCCGACGTCTTGACCAGCGAATACCGCAAGATCTGGGCCTCATCCGAGGAAGAGACCCTACGTCCCATGGATGATTCGGGGTTGGGCTCTGCGGTGAGCGCCGCACAGCAGACAGGTGACGCAAAGGGCACCACACCGCTCGACCGGTTTTCGCAAGACCTTACCGCGAAGGCGAGGTCCGGCGAGATGGATCCGATCCTTGGCCGCGACGACGAGATCCGCCAATTGATCGATGTTCTGATGCGCCGCCGGCAGAATAACCCGATCCTCACTGGCGAAGCGGGCGTGGGCAAGACCGCGGTGGTCGAAGGCTTTGCCCAGCGTATCGCCTCAGGCGAAGTTCCGCCACCGCTGAAGAATGTCCGGCTCTGCGCGCTCGACATTGGCCTGATGCAGGCGGGCGCATCGATGAAGGGCGAATTCGAGCAGAGGCTCCGTTCGGTGATCGACGAGGTGCAGAGTTCGCCGACCCCGATCATCCTCTTCATCGACGAAGCCCACACCCTGATCGGCGCCGGCGGTTCCGCCGGCACCGGCGATGCCGCCAATCTCCTCAAGCCCCCGCTCGCGCGCGGCACGCTACGCACCATCGCCGCCACGACCTGGGCCGAGTACCGCCAGTATATCGAAAAGGATCCGGCGCTGACTCGGCGCTTCCAGCCCATCCAGGTCGGCGAACCGGACGTCGAGACCTGCTGCATCATGCTGCGCGGGCTGCTCGGACCGATGGAAAAGCACCACGGTGTGCGGATTTCCGACGCCGCGATCGTGGCCGCCGTGAACCTTTCACACCGTTATATCCCGGCGCGGCAATTGCCGGATAAGGCTGTCAGCCTGCTGGACACGGCCGCGGCCCGGGTGGCGATCAGCCAGAGCACCACGCCGGCCCTGATCGAGGACGCGCGCGCCGCCATTGCCGCCCGCGAGGCGGAGAAGGCTGCCCTCGTCAGCGATGCCGATCTGGGAACCGACGACGCCGATCGCATGACTGGCCTCGATGCGGATATCGCGGCGCTGAAGGACAAGCTCGCGGGCCTTGAATCCGAATGGGCCACAGAGCAGGCCCTCGTCAACGATATCAGAGACATCAGAAAGATATTGGCGGAGCCCAACCAGGGCGACGATGCGACCGGCAAACGCACCGAATTGCGCGGCAAGTTCGATACCCTGGACGGAATCACCCCCGAAAAGCGCATGATGTATGCCCATGTCGACGAGCAGTCGGTTGCTTCGGTGGTATCGGACTGGACCGGCATCCCCGTCGGCCGCATGGTGCGCGATGAAATCGAAACCGTTCTAAAGCTGCCAGAGATCCTCAATCGCCGCGTCGTTGGTCAGTCCCACGGGTTGGCGATGATTGCCAAGAGGATCGAGACCAGTCGAGCCAAGCTCGACAACCCCTCCAAGCCGATCGGCGTATTCATGCTCGCGGGGCCATCCGGCGTCGGCAAGACCGAGACGGCGCTGGCGTTAGCCGAAGCGCTCTATGGTGGCGAGCAGAACATGATCACCATCAACATGTCGGAGTTTCAGGAGGCACATACCGTCTCTTCCCTGAAAGGTGCACCCCCGGGTTATGTGGGTTACGGCGAAGGCGGGCGACTAACCGAAGCGGTACGGCGAAAGCCATATAGCGTGATCTTGCTCGACGAGGTCGAGAAGGCCCATCCCGACGTGCACGAGGTCTTCTTCCAGGTGTTCGACAAGGGCATCATGGAAGACGGCAACGGTCGAAGGATCGATTTCAAGAACACCCTGATCATCCTGACCACCAATGTCGGCACCGACTTGATCATGGAGCTGTCGCGCGACCCGAAATATCGTGACGACCCCGAAGAACTCGCGTTGAAACTGCGGCCGGAGCTGCTCAACGTGTTTCCACCGGCATTGCTCGGCCGCTTGGTGGCCATTCCCTATTTCCCGCTTTCGAACGCCATGCTCGATGGCATCGTCCGGCTGCAGCTCGGTCGCATCGATCAGCGGATTCGCGATAACCACGGGGCCTCATTGGTCTACGATGACGCGGTGATCAGGCACATCATTTCAAAATGCAACGATCCGGATTCCGGCGGCCGCATGATCGACAACATCATCACCAACACGCTGTTGCCGGCATTATCCCGCGAATTTCTCAAAAAATCGCTGGCCAAGGAAGAAATCACGCAAGCGCGGGTGACGATCGAAAATAACAATTTCGCGTATGCATGGACTTGAGCGGTTTTGCATCGGATGCATGGAGCACGGCAACCCGCCGCCGTTCGAGGGGTGCCGAAGCGGTCATGCTTAACGTCAACCTGTCGGCGCCATCTGCGCGGCGTGGCGGGGTGGAGCAACCTGCATGCCTTGTGAGCTGGAAGAGGACGACATCGGCAGCTTTCCCGGCAGGACCCTGTTCAGCAAGGAGGCCGCGCACTGCATCAAGCCGACGGCCGTCTATCTTCCGCCCAAGCGCGAGGGCTCGGGCCACACGTTCAACGTCGTGATTTGGCTGCACGGTTTCTATGTCAGAAACCACAAATTCCTTTTCCGTGGCGATCCTGCGCGGTTACGCGAGCAGGTTCGCGATTCCAACAAGGATGTGGTGCTGATCGCACCGTTCCTGGGCTTCGAATACGCCGTCGGAAAAAGCTTTGCCGGAAACTATAGCGTGAATGACTTGGGCACGGCGCGATGGGGCGAACGTTATTTGGATGAGGTCCTTGCGGCTATTTCCCGTTTCCAGTTTCCCGACCTGAACCCTCCCCTTCAGCTTCAAATCGGCAAGCTCGTCATTGCATGCCATTCAGGAGGCGGCAACGGGATGCGCAACCTCGTCGGGAACCTCGGAAAATATCAATCGAACCTCAGGGCATGCTGGGGCTTTGACTGTCTCTACGGCGCGAATGCCAAGCCCGACGACGCCACATTCTGGTATCAGTGGTTGTCGGCCCACGACACCAGGGCACTCGAAATCGTCTACGGTCCATCGACCCTTCCACAATCCGTAAAGCTCGACCTGATGGCGCGCGGACTGGCAACGCCGGAAGGCAACATGGCTGAGCCCAGCCGCTTGGCGCTCAAGAACCTCAAAATTCGCATCGGCCACTACGACGCATTTCCGGCATTTGGCCAGATGGTCAGGGTGAACGATCTCGACCCGTCCTTCGTCGACAGTTTCATGATTCCGCCAACAAGCGACGAGGCTCCGCTCAAGCACAAGCCAAGGCCGCACGGAGAATTTCTCCAAACTGCGATCAAGAACGTTCGCGAGGCGTTTCCTTTCCCGAAGGATATCCATTACATGATCGCACGCGGCGGTTTTTTGGATCGGTTGGGCAATCTCTGATGGGGAGTTCCCCGATCTCGGTGGCGCCGAGGGCTTGCCATTGAGATCCGGACCGTTTTGGGCCAGACTAATAGGGGATTAGGCCTGACGCTCGAGGCGGCCCCATGATCAACCCAACCACGATGACCGACACCTACCGCAAGATCGCGGCGCGGCTAACCATGTTTCGGCCGCAGATTGATCTGACGAAATACTTCGCGGGGCCCAACCCGGATGTGCGCCTCTATGACGAAAAGCCTTACATCCGCGAGCAACTAAAGAAGTACGGTGTCGCGGCCGCAACGAATACACTCGACGGTGTCACCTTCCTGGCGAAGGACTGGGAAGGCCTGATCACCGCGCTGCGCATCGCCAAGACGGCGGATGGATTCGACGCGTTCGCCGAAGGACGCGGCCCGGAGAAACCGGCGCATTGGGCCCTCGACCTGTCGATGGCCGCGACGATCGGCAAGGGTTTTCGCGAGATCTGGCGCCCACAGCTGTCCGACAGGCCGCTCTCAACGCGCGACCTCCCAGGCCGGCACGGCTTCGGGCTTGGACGCGACCGCGGGCAGTGGAGCGATGCCTACAGCGCGCAATTCGGCAAGGACCCGCAGCCGCTGGACATCACCTCGCTCCACTTCGCAGTGGCAGGCGACCGGGTGAACGTTCACATCGACGAAACGGGCTTCGTGTTCGAGGGCGCGGACGGTGCGCTCACGGTCGGGCCGAACTTCGGACACCACGCCGGCAATGAACTGTTCTGGAAGACCAGCCTGCCCCTGCCGCGCTGGGCGGCCGAGCACATCGACTTGATCCTGCCGAACAGCGCGAACGACTTTTCGCGCGTGGGCATTTCGGTCGATATGTACCGGCGCAAGGACTTGCGCGTGACCGCCACCGGCTCCTGCGGAATTTTCGGCGGGTTCGAGTGCTCGGGCACGGTGAGCATCAGCGGAACGCACGATCTATTGGGCTCGAAGCCGAATGGCGCGCGCTGAGGCGGATGGGCAGTTCTGAAATTTCAGAAAGTTAGCGGCATGCCGAAGGACTCGAAAGATGTCCGTCGGCGGCGTCCTCTCCCTGATCGCGAAGCCTGTCAAAGGATCGGTCGATATCTCGAACGGCGGCTCGGCATAGTCGCCATCGAGGGCATGCTCCTCTTCCCACGCTCGTGCCTCGGTGACGGCCTCCTGCAGATGGGCGTCGGACTCGATGTTGACTCCGAGAAGACGAAGGTTGCGGAGCGCGACCGCTGCTCCGGAGAGCGCTGGATGCCGGGTCACGGACCTGTAGCCCGAAAGAAGCGCCGGGGCGCCGGAAAGCTTCTTGAGCGACAGAATGTCGTGCATGACGCACGCAATCCATTGCGCCCTCAAGGCAGGGACAAAGTATTCGGG
>JBAUUA010000770.1:0-3386 GCA_049582465.1 Bradyrhizobium sp.
CGAATGGCAGTCCGGGTCGCAATCAACGGGTTTGGCCGCATCGGCCGCAACATCCTGAGGGCCATCGCCGAGTCCGGCCGCAAGGACATCGAGGTGGTCGGCATCAACGACCTCGGACCGGTCGAGACCAACGCCCATCTGTTGCGCTTCGATTCCGTGCACGGCCGCTTCCCCGGCACGGTCACCGTCGACGGCGACTCGATCAGCCTCGGCAACGGCAAGATCAAGGTGTCCGCCGAGCGCGATCCGTCCAAGCTGCCGTGGAAGGCACTCGGCGTCGACATCGCGCTGGAATGCACCGGCCTCTTCACCGCCAAGGAAAAGGCGTCCCAGCACCTCACCGCCGGCGCGAAGCGCGTGCTGATCTCGGCGCCCGGCGAGAACGCCGACGCCACCATCGTCTTCGGCGTCAACCACGACAAGCTGACCAGGGATCATCTGGTCGTCTCCAACGGATCCTGCACGACGAACTGCCTCGCGCCGGTGGCAAAGGTGCTGAACGACACCGTCGGCATCGAGACCGGCTTCATGACCACGATCCATGCCTATACCGGCGACCAGCCGACGCTCGACACCCTGCACAAGGATCTCTACCGCGGCCGGGCGGCGGCGATGTCGATGATCCCGACCTCCACCGGCGCCGCCAAGGCGATCGGCCTGGTGCTGCCGGAATTGCAAGGCAAGCTTGACGGCGTCGCGATCCGCGTGCCGACGCCGAACGTCTCGGTGATCGATCTCAAGATCGTCGCCTCGCGCAAAACCGACGCGAAGGAAATCAACGAGGCGATGAAGCGCGCTTCCGAGCAGCAGCTCAAGGGCATCCTGGGCTACACCACCGCGCCCAACGTCTCGATCGACTTCAACCACGACCCGCATTCCTCCACCTTCCACATGGACCAGACCAAGGTGCAGAACGGCACGCTGGTACGGGTGATGTCGTGGTACGACAATGAATGGGGTTTCTCGAACCGCATGGCGGACACCGCCGTGGCGATGGGGAAACTGCTCTAGGGGCGCTTGATGACCCTTCCGGCCTGGATCGGCATTCCCGGCGCGGTTCTGTTGATCGCGTTCATCGTGTACGGCTTTCGCCAGGGCACGAAGGTGACGACCAGGCAGGAAGGGAATCCGCCCGTGCGCGACCTTCCCCTCTAACCTGTGACGCCACATGCCAAAAACATTCCGCACCCTCGATGACGTCGACGTGAAGGGCAAGCGCGTCCTGCTGCGCGTCGATCTCAACGTCCCCATGGAAAATGGCCGCGTCACCGACACCACGCGGCTGGAGCGCGTCGCGCCGACCATCACCGAGATATCGGCCAAAGGCGGCAAGGTCATCCTGCTCGCGCATTTCGGCCGGCCCAAGGGACGCGACCCCAAGGAGTCGCTGAAGCCGGTCGCCGCGGAGCTTTCCAAGGTGATCGGAAAGCCGGTTGGCTTTGCCGACGATTGCATTGGCGAGGCCGCCCAAAAAGCCGTCGCCACGATGAAGGATGGCGACATCCTCTGCCTGGAAAACACCCGCTTCCATAAAGAAGAAGAGAAGAACGATCCGGCCTTCGTGACTGAGTTGGCAAAGCTCGGCGACATCTGGGTCAACGACGCCTTCTCGGCGGCCCACCGGGCGCACGCCTCGACCGAAGGCCTCGGCCACAAACTGCCGGCCTATGCCGGCCGCACCATGCAGGCCGAACTGGACGCGCTGGGCAAGGCGCTGGAGCACCCGACCAAGCCGGTCATCGCGATCATCGGCGGCGCCAAGGTTTCCACCAAGATCGACCTTCTGGAAAATCTCGTGCGCAAGGTCGATGCGCTGGTGATCGGCGGCGGCATGGCCAACACCTTCCTGCACGCCCAGGGCGTCGGCATCGGCAAGTCGCTGGCCGAGAAGGACCTGGCGGCGACCGCCTTGCGGATCATTGAAAAGGCGAAAGCCGCCAATTGCGCGATCATCCTCCCGGTGGACGCCGTGGTCGCGTTCAAATTCGAAGCCAATGCGCCGTCGCAGGCCTATGGCCTCGACGCGATCCCCGCCGAGGGCATGATCCTCGACGTCGGCCCGCAGTCGATTGCGCGGATCGTTGCCGCGATCGACGACGCCGCAACCCTGGTCTGGAACGGCCCGATCGGCGCCTTCGAGATGACCCCGTTCGACCACGGCACGGTGGCGGCGGCGAAGCACGCCGCAAGCCGGACCAAGGCCAAAAAGCTGATTTCGGTCGCCGGCGGCGGCGACACCGTGGCGGCGCTGAACCAGGCCGGGGTGGCCGGCGATTTCACCTATGTTTCGACCGCGGGCGGCGCATTTCTTGAATGGATGGAGGGGAAACCCCTGCCGGGCGTCGAAGTTTTGAGGATAGGCTGAATTTTTATTCCATATCGGGCTACCGGCCCCAACGCGGAGAACAGAACACATGGCTCGCATCACGTTGCGTCAATTGCTCGACCACGCGGCGGAACACGATTACGGCGTGCCGGCCTTCAATATCAATAACATGGAGCAGGCGCTCGCGATCATGGAAGCCGCCTCCGCGCTCGACGCGCCCGTGATCATCCAGGCCTCGCGCGGCGCGCGGTCCTACGCCAACGACGTGATGCTCAAGCACATGATGGACGCGGTGACCGAAATCTATCCGCAGATCCCGGTCTGCGTGCACCTCGATCACGGCAACGGGCCCGACACCTGCATGACCGCGATCCAGGCCGGCTTCACCTCGGTCATGATGGACGGCTCGCTGAAGGCCGACGGCAAGACGCCGGCCGATTGGGATTACAATGTCGGCGTCACCAAGACCGTCACCGACATGGCCCATCTCGGCGGCATCTCGGTGGAAGGCGAACTCGGCGTGCTCGGCTCACTCGAGACCGGCATGGGCGACAAGGAAGACGGCCACGGTGCCGAAGGAAAACTCTCCCACGACCAGCTGCTCACCAATCCGGACGAGGCCGTGAAGTTCGTCAAGGAGACGAAAGTCGACGCGCTGGCGATCGCGATGGGCACCTCGCACGGCGCCTACAAATTCACCCGCAAGCCGGACGGCGACATCCTGGCCATGGGCGTGATCGAGGAAATCCACCGCAAGCTGCCCAACACGCATCTGGTGATGCACGGCTCGTCCTCGGTGCCGCAGGACCTGCAGGACATCATCAACGCCAACGGCGGCAAGATGAAGCCGACCTGGGGCGTGCCGGTTTCCGAGATCCAGCGCGGCATCAAGAACGGCGTCCGCAAGATCAACATCGACACCGACAACCGCATGGCGATGACCGGGCAGATCCGCAAGGTGCTGAAGGACAATCCGGAAGAATTCGATCCGCGCAAATATCTCAAGCCCGCGATGGAAGCGATGGCCAAGCTGTGCAAGCAGCGGCTGCAGGAATTCAAT
>JBAUUA010000771.1:0-13927 GCA_049582465.1 Bradyrhizobium sp.
CGCGACCACAGCGAGGGCGCTTCACCCTGCCGCGCCAGACGGAACGCCACGAGGCTGTCGCCGATCGAGGTGCCGGACTCTGAATGACCGCCGGCCGAGATTGCCACATATTGCTCGCCTTTCCAGAGATAGGTCATGGGATTGGCGGTGCCGGGGACTGGCAGCCTGCCCTGCCAGAGTTCTTCACCCGATCTGGCGTCGAAGGCGCGCAAATAAGCGTCCATCGCACCGGTGAAGACCAGGCTGCCCGCCGTAACCGCCACACCGTTGACCAGCGGCGTGCCCCAGTTGAACGCGAGGCCGAGCGGCGCGCGGTCCTCCGTGGTGCCGACGGGCGACTTCCAGAGAATCTTGCCCGCCTTCAGATCGACAGCGACCATCGCGCCCCATGGCGGCCGGTTGCAGAGCAGGCCGAGTGGCGACATCGCCACCGCGCGCGTCATCGCAAACGGGGCGCCGCGCTGCGGTGCAAGCTCACCACCGGGCGGAGGCTTGAGGCCTTCGGCCTCGGCGCGCGGAATCAGCTTGATGACGTGGATGGCGTAGCTGGTGTTGGCGTAGAGGATCTGGTTGACCGGATCTAACGCCGCGCCGCCCCAATTGACGCCGCCGCCGGTCATCGGAAACTCGAGCGTGCCCTGTGTCGACGGCGGCGTGTAGAGGCCATCGTTGCGAAGGCCGTCAAGTTCTTTCTCACAGGCCGAGCGGCCGAAAGCCGGAAACGGCTTGAACACATCGGCGGTTGAAAACCGTTGCGGCATCAGCGCCGGCACGTGGGTTGGAAACGGCTGTGTCGGCGATAGCTGCTCGCCCTCCGCGCCGCCTTGCGGCACCGCGCGTTCCTCGACCGGCCATATGGGTTTGCCGGTGTCGCGATCGAGCACGAACACGAAACCCTGCTTGGTCGGCTGGATCACGACGTCGCGCATCCCCTCCCCGGTGTCGATACGCGCCAGCGTCGGCTGCGCCGGCAGATCGTAGTCCCAGACATCGTGATGCGTGGTCTGGAACGACCACACCAGTTCGCCGGTCTCCGCGCGCAATGCGGCGACGGAGTCCGAATGCTCGTTGTTGCCGGGCCGTTTGCCACCCCAGAAATCCGGACTCGGCGACGATGTCGGCAGGAAAACCAGTCCACGCTCTTCGTCCACCGACATCGGCGCCCAGACGTTGGTATGGCCCGCGGTGATGCCATCATGAAGCAGCGGGTCCCAGGTCCAGCGTGGACGCCCGGTTCGCGCGTCGAAGGCACGCACGGTGCCGAGCGGCGCATCGACGCGGACGTTGTCCGAGATCGAGGAGCCGACAATGACTACGCCGTGGCTCACCACCGGCGCCGAGGTGATCTGGAATTCGCCAGGCCAGACCAATGGCCTTCCGATATCGAGCGTGATCTCGCCGTTCGGGCCGAAATCGACGCAGGGAATTCCGGTCCGGGCGTCGAGCGCAATGACGCGGAAGTCGTTGGTGCCCATGAAAATCCGCGACCGGCAAGCCGCGCCTTCGGCTGCCTGGTCATCGACCCAGTAAGCGACGCCGCGGCAGACGAAACGGTTTCCGGGACGCCGGCTGGTGTCGATCTTCGGATCATATCGCCACTTCTGCGTGCCGCTGCCGGGATCGACCGCGATCACCTCGTTGAACGGCGTACAGAAGATCAGGCTGTCCTCGACGAACAGCGGTGTGGCCTCGGATTTCGTGCGCGCCATCAGCGCAGGCGGCCGGGCCTCGAGATCGCCGGTACGAAACTCCCAGGCCCGGACGAGATTGCCGACATTGGCCGGCGTGATCTGGGCAAGCTTTGAGAACCGCGTTCCGCCGGGATCGCCGCCCCAATATTCCCATGCCAACGCCGGTGCCGTGGCCAGCAGCATGATGGCGAGCAATAGCGCCGGAATCCCCCCGTGAAGCGTCAGCGTGAAAATCCTGCCAAGCTTTGCTCCACCGCAATCGCGATTTGGCATCACCGCGTTTGCCGGCCGGTTCCGCGGGTTTGTCGTCATGCGCAACTCCCATGATGAATCCGCTCATCCAATGGGCTGTCCGACGCTCTGTATAGGCGGTGTGGGATGGACGGTTTCGTCAGCGTGACAAATCGCGCGGCGCCGGGACAGGCGGCGGAACCTTGTGGACGGGCGGTGTCGATGCGCCGCCCTCGGTTCGTCAAAGATCGTGCGGCAGCCGGCGCTTCAAGGCGGCGGTGGCCCAGATGGGGGGCTGACCGAGGCCGTCTTCAGTCCTCCGGCGTCAGTATCCGCCCTTCTGCCGGCCGATGCCGAGGCCGCCGCGTTCAAAGCCCCCTCCTCCAAACCCGCCGATGCCGATCCCGATCGACGGTCCGGGACCCGGCTCGTAATAGACGGGCGGCGGCGGGCGGCGAACGATCACGACATCCTCGCCATCGACCTCGCGCAGCCGTCGCGGCGGCTGCGTGCTGGCGCGCTTCGGCGTGTCCGGCTCGCCGTGCTTCTTGGGCGGCAGGTCGACTTTCTTCAGCGGCGGGAGCGGCAAGCCGCCGCAGGGACATGTCGGGGCGACCAGCGAAGCATTGGTGGGCAGGCTCGAACCAGCGGCAGGAGCGCCGCCCGACGTACCGTTCGACGAAACGGGCGCCACGGCGGCCAGGCTGGCCGCGAAATTGGGACGGTTGCGCAGCCGTTCCTCCAGCTTGCGCGCGGTGGCGGTGAGATCGCTGTCGGGATATTCGGCCATGAAGGCGCGATAGGCCGCCGCGGTGTTGAGGATCACCGCATTGTTCCACGCCACCATCCGGCGATGGCGATCGAGCCATTCGCGCGCCTGCGCGCCGAACGGCGGCTGCGCGAACATCTCCACAAACGCCTGATAGGCTTCCTCGGTGCCGTCGGCCACGATCAGCTCGTTGGCGATCTCGACCGGCTTGCCCAGCAATTCACGATGCCATTCCACGACGGTGCGCCTGGTTGCGGCCTGCTTCGAGGCGGAATTGCCGGAACCGAAGAAGGCAAAATTGTCGGTCAGCGACGAGGAGTCCCAGGGAGTCTGCCGTCCTTCGGTCGCCTTGTTCACGGAAACCCGGACACGCTTGAAAGTATCCTCGATCGAAAGTCCGGGCTCCTTGGCCGCCGCCAGCAGCGCCGTCGTATAGGGGCTGTCGGCGCCGCTACCGTCCTCGGCTTCCGCGCCGGGCGAGGTCGAAAACGACATGAACGTGCCGGGCGCGCCGGTCCTGGCGTCGACGATGGCGAGCCCGCGGCCGGCGGTCTTGTTGATGTCGGGGAACGGGTTGTTGCGGCAGGCATCGAGCAGCAGGATGCGCATCTTGCTGGGCACCGACGTCAGCGTGTTCAGAACGTCGTTCAGCCGAACCGCCTGCAGCGGAATGTCGGCTTCCCGCTTCGGATCGACATCGACGGGTATCAGGAAATTCTCGCCGTCGATCTGCAGGCCATGGCCCGCATAGAACACCAGCGCAACGGTATCGGGGCCTTTCGCCGCCACCTTGGCCGCGAACTCGCCGACCTTCTGGCGCAGCTCGTTCTGCGACAGATCGGCCGCGCTGGTCACGTCGAATCCGGCATCGGCGAGCAATTGCGACATCGCCTTGGCGTCGTTGGCCGGATTGGGCAGCGCGGTCACGGCGCGGTAAGCCGACTGGCCGATGACGAGCGCGACACGGTTTTCGGCGAACGCCGCCTGCGAACCCAATAGAATTCCCGCCGCGATCAGCATCTTGTGAAGCGCACGACGAAACATGGCAGACCTCCATTCGGGCGAACCAATGGGTCGGCCGCGCCGATGCGGAGGTTCAAGCCTCTAGATGATGGAACCCGCTATTTCGTCTTCTTCGCAGCCTCCGCCGGTCGCGCCACGCCCCAGGGATCATATTTTTCCTTGGGATCCGGAATTCTTTCCAGCGCCGCCTTGTAGGCCGCATCGTCGACATTCTGTTTCTTGTGATCCGCCGGCTTGTCGTCGCCACCGCGACGTCCTTTGCCGCCCATCTGGGCGTGCGCGGGCATCGCGACCAATGCCAGCATTACCGCCGCTACCGTGAACTTCTTCATGGCCGTCTCCCTGCCATAGCCAACTTACTCTGAAGCCGGATGATGGCAACAAGGGTTCGCCGGCGCGCAACCGGACGGCCGTTCCGCGGCCGGAGTTCAGCATTTGTTGATGACCCGAAGGCTCGCGAACGGACGGCGGCAGCGGGTAGTATCGAGCGGTGCAGGACGCGAAGTGGGGCGAATGGGGCGAATCGTCGTTCATCTGGCATTGCTGGCAGGCGTGGCGATCGTGCTGGCGGGCTGCGGCTTCGCCGACAGTCATGCGTTGCTGCCGGAATTCATGCGCACCCGGACGGCCGAGCTGCCCCTGCCCGAACCGCCGCCCGACGTCCGGCAGCTGGTCCGCAAAAATCTGGATTCGGTGTTCGTCGCGGCGTCGAATCCGCAACAGGTGCGGGTCTCGCCGCCGCTCCACGAAGCTTATGGATCGGGCTGGACCGCATGCGTCACCGCCGAGCTTACCTCCGTGACGGGCAGGCCGCCGGGTTCGGAGACCTATCGCATCACGATCAAGGATAGCGCGATCATGGACCGGCAGCGCGACGACAATTGCGCGTCGGAGAACTATGAGCCGATCTGACCGGGTTTCGAGCGAACGCCCTGATGGACGCCGGCTCGCGTGAGGCCGTCCAAGGCTGCTTCAAGTCGATCTGCCGGCGCCGCGGCATCGCGCCGCTTTACCCGGCAGCAGGGACGCCGCCCATCGCAGCTTGGCGTGGCGCAACATCAACCGCACGATCTCATTTCGAACCTGTGGGACCGGCGTCAGTCCGATCACATCGTCGGCCTGGCGCAGGATCTGGTCTCTCGCGCTAAGCGGCAAGTCCGCCCAGCACAGCATGACGGTTGCACCGAGGTGCTGCAGAATCATCTCGTCGGACGGACGATCCCGCATGCGGGACGCGCAGCTGCCCGGACATAGCGGCCCCAGCGGACAGGCCTCGCCGGCGATGGTCGTACAGCGAACTGCATTTTCGACGGCGGGAACCGAATGTATCGACATCAGGAGGTCCGAATCGCTGCGAAGAAGCCCTCTACGCTCGTACGCAACATATCGGATTGCTGTGAAATCTCGTTGGCGGCGGTAAGCATTCGCGCCGCGGTGTGATCGGTCTCGCTCGCGGCCTGGCTGACGCCGGCGATATTGCTCGAAACCTCATGGGTGCCTCGCGCGGCCTCCTGGACGTTGCGCGCGATCTCGGCGGTCGCCATCCCCTGTTGCTCGACGGCCGCGGCAATCGCCGTTGCAATCTCGTTGACCGAGGCGATGGTGGTCCCGATCTCCTGGATCGAGCTCACCGATTGCCTGGTCGCGGTCTGGATCGCCAGGATCTGCTGGCTGATTTCATCGGTCGCCTTCGCGGTCTGTTCGGCCAAGGCCTTGACTTCGGACGCCACCACGGCGAAGCCCCGGCCCGCGTCGCCAGCGCGCGCCGCTTCGATCGTGGCATTCAGCGCCAGGAGATTGGTCTGGCCGGCGATGGTGTTGATGAGTTCGACGACGGCGCCGATCCGCTGCGCCGCTTCGGCGAGGCCTTGCATGGTGGCGCCGGACTGGCTGGCCTGATCCACCGCCGTGCCGGTCATCCGGGTCGACTCCGAGACCTGGCGACCGATCTCCTTGACCGACGACGTCAACTCTTCAGTAGCCGATGCAACCGCCTGCACGTTAGTCGACGCCTCTTCCGAACCGACCGCCACCGCGGCCGACTGTCTGGTCGACTGTTCGGCGTTAGCCGCGAGCGTATTGGCGGCATTCTGCAGATGTGTGGCCGAGTCGCCAAGTGTATTCAGCACAATTTTCATCTGCGCGTCGAAATCCCGGATTGCGCTCGAAAGCTTGTCCTGCTGCCTCTGCCGTTCGGTCAGCATCGCCTCCTGATAGACGGAAATCGCGATGTCCATGTCGAGCATGACCGCGCAATTCAGCGCGGCGAGCACTGCGGAGAGACGGCCCGGCTTCCAGCGGTAGTGACGAACGGCGAGAGAAGCGAGCCGGCTCAGCACGAAATTATATCCGCCGATATACCATCGCGGCTCCAGCCCGATCTTGTTGTGGATCAGGCCGATCGTCCGCACGCCCTGCATGTAGTCGCGATCGAAGCGGCCGTTGAACAGCCGGCCCCAATGCGATTCCTGCGCCGCCTTGAGGCGCGGGATATCGGCGCCGATCATGCGGGCGAGCTGCGGCTCGCCGGTGACATGCTGGTAGAAGCCTTCGAGCACGTCCGGCAGCGCCGGCTGCACCACCCGCCAGAATTCCCGCAGCAGCTCGCCGGTGCCGGCGTCGATGCGCATGAAGCGCATCCGGGTTTCGCGATCCTGATTGCCGTCTGCAGCGGCCAGCTCTGCCATAAACGTTCCCTTCAGATCGAATTCCAAAAACGAAATTCTGCCGGACGATTCTTCGCCCCGAAACGCAACAGCACTGGCGAAGGCTAAATCGATTCTGGATGATTTTCCGAGCGCCTTAAGTTGATCCAGGTTGTTGACCTGCGTTAAGGCGTCGCCACGCGAATAGCGCGTCTAAGTTGCAGGCTCGGACGGCGCTAAACGAGTAATCGTCCGCAGGCTAACGGCTGCTTGCATTTTGATTGCGCTGTATTGCCTAATTCTGATAGATGCGAATGCAACTTTCTGTCACGGAAAGGTTCTGTAATCTAGCGTACAATCCTGCGAGATCTTTTTGGCAAAGCACTCCGATAAAAATCTTGCGTCAGTTTGCGTAACCTGCCTTCACCGCGAAACCGGCTTTTGCCGAACGCTGTTCGGGGCGACGTCAGAAGACACGAAAACAGAAGGCAAACCGGGCTGGCAGCACTTCTTTGCGGCCCGCGCGGGCTCGCAAATCGCCGTCCGCAATCATGCCTCGGAGGACGTATTCGTACTTTGCGCGGGCTGGGCGTTCCGCTACTTCCAGCTTGCCGACGGACGCCGGCAAATCCTGAAATTCCTACTGCCCGGAGATCTGTTTTCTTCCATCACCATCTTCGAAAAGGCATTTCATTTCTCGGTCAAGGCATTGACCGAAGTTCAGGTGAGCGGGTTCTTGCGTTCCGAGATCCGCACCAGGTGCGTCGCCGATCCCGACGTTCAAGGGGCCATCGCGAAGTCCTGCGTCACCGACACGCACGACGCGACCGAACTTCTGACGGCGCTGGGCCAGTGTTCGGCCGAAGAGCGCATCGCCCATCTGCTTCTGCATCTGATGCCGCGGATCGCCGCGCGCAACGTGATCCGCGAACAGCGCTATCCTTTCCCGCTGCGCCAGCAGCACATCGCCGACGCGGTCGGCCTCACGCCTGTGCATGTCAGCCGGGTGCTCGGCCTGTTTCGCGAACGCCGCCTGCTGGAGCTGTCGGAGGGCTACCTCAAGGTCATCAACGCTGCAGAGCTGGAACGGCTCGGTTCACTGCGCTGACGCCAGCCGCCGATTCAGATCGCGCGCCGCGGCGCAGAAACGCGTCAGGCAAGTCCGCAAGCGTCAGGCCGCCACCGTCATGGCCTGCTCGAATTGCTCGAACGCCGATATTGCGTCGGCCGCATACATCAGCGAGGGACCGCCGCCCATATAGACGGCCATGCCGAGCACCTCCTCGACTTCCTGGCGCGTGGCGTGGAGCCTGACCAGGGCCTCGGTGTGGAAGCCGATGCAGCCGTCGCAGCGGGTGGCGACGCCGATCGCCAGCGCGATTAGTTCCTTGGTCTTCCTGTCCAGCGCGCCCTCGCGCGTCGCCGCCTGCGCCAGGGCCGAGAAGGCCTTCATGGTGTCGGGGATGTCTTGGCGCAGCTTCCGCAGGTCGCCGGAAATCCGCCTGGTGATGTCGACATAATCTTTTTCCATGGAAGCTTCCTTACTTGCTCGAGGAGGCATGCGGCGACGGTTGCCGCAGCGCGATGTAGATGGCGGGAATCACGAGGACGGTGAGCAGGGTCGAGGAGGCAAGCCCGAACAACAGCGAGATCGCGAGACCCTGGAAGATCGGATCGAGCAGGTTGGTGGCGGCGCCGATCATCGCCGCGAGCGCGGTGAGCAGGATCGGCTTGAAGCGGACGGCGCCGGCCTCCAGCACCACCTCGCGCAGCGATTTGCCCTGCCCGCCGCTGTGACGGATGAAGTCGACCAGAAGGATCGAATTGCGCACGATGATGCCGGCGAGCGCGATGAAGCCGATCATCGAGGTCGCGGTGAACGGCGCGCCCAGCAGCCAGTGCCCGATCAGGATTCCGATCAGCGTCAGCGGGATCGGCGTCAGGATCACCAGCGGCAGCTTGAAACTGCGGAACTGGGCCACCACCAGCACATAGATGCCGAGGATGGCGGCACCGAAGGCCGCGCCCATGTCGCGGAAGGTCACGTAGGTGATCTCCCATTCGCCGTCCCACAACAGCGTCGGATGCGACTCGTCGGCCGGCTGGCCGTGCAGGCTGATGACGGGTTTTGGCAGCGCGCCCCAATCATGGGCGTCGACGCGCTTGGCCACTTCGAGCATGCCGTAGAGCGGCGCCTCGAAGCGGCCGGCGAGTTCGGCCATCACCATGTCGGCGAAGCGGCCGTCGCGCCGGAAGATGGTCGGCGAGCCCTCCTCGACGGTGGCCTTGACGACCTGGCCGAGTTCGACAACCGTCTTGCTGCCGGGCAGCGTGTTGGCGGGCACCGGCGTCGAGGCCAGCGCCTCGCTCCAGGCCAGATCGCGCTTCGGCAGTTTGACCGCGATCTCGATCGGGTTGCGGTCTTCGCCGCGGTGGGAATAGCCGACCGGGACGCCGCCGAACAAGGTCTGGATGGTGTCGTAGACGTCGCGCTGTTCGACGCCGAAGAATTCGAGCCTGTCCTGGTCGATCGACAGCCGCAGCCGCGGCCGCTTCTCGCCGATGGAATCGTCGACATCGACGATGAACGGCACCTCGGCAAACACTTTCTTGAGTTCGCCCGTAACCGCCCGCCGCGTCGCCGCGTCGGGCCCATAGATTTCGGCGAGCAGCGTCGCCAGCACCGGCGGCCCCGGCGGCACCTCGACCACCTTGATGCTGGTGCCGGCGGGAACGCCGACGGCCTTCAGCCGCTGGCGCAGATCGAGCGCGATGTCGTGGCTGGCGCGCTTGCGCATTCCCCGCGCGGCGAGGTTGACCTGCAGTTCGCCCAGTTCGGGCCGTTCGCGCAGATAGTAGTGACGCACGAGGCCGTTGAAATTGAACGGCGCCGGCGTGCCGGCGTAGGATTGCACCGAGGTAATCTCGGGCAACCCGCGCGCGATATCGGCGGCCGCGAACAGCACCCGTTCGGTATCCTCGAGGCTTGCGCCCTCGGGCAGGTCGACCACGACGGCGATTTCGGATTTGTTGTCGAACGGCAGCAATTTGACGGTGACGGATTTGGTCGCAAACAGCGTCATCGACAGCAGCGTCGCCACGCCGACGCCGATCAGGAAAATCCAGGACGACCGCTTGCTGCGCACGATCGGGGTCGCGATGCGACGATAGAGGCGCCCGAGCACGCCTTCATCATGCGCGGCGTGAGCGGCAACCGCGGCGCCCTCTTTCGGCGCCAGCCGCAACATCAGCCAGGGCGCCACCACCATGGCGACGAAGAAAGAGAACAACATAGCCGCCGACGCATTCGCCGGGATCGGCGCCATATAGGGGCCCATCAGCCCGGACACGAACAGCATCGGCAAAAGTGCGGCGACCACCGTCAGCGTCGCCACCACGGTCGGATTGCCGACCTCTGCGACGGCCTCGATCGTGGCCTGCACGCGCGGCCGGCCGTCCTTCATTGCCCAATGGCGGGCGATGTTCTCGACCACGACGATCGCGTCGTCGACCAGGATGCCGATGGAGAAGATCAGCGCGAACAGGCTGACGCGGTTGATGGTGTAGCCCATCAGGTTCGCGGCAAACAGCGTCAGCAGGATCGTGGTCGGGATCACCACCAGCGTGACCAGCGCCTCGCGCCAGCCGATCGCGATCGCGATCAACACCACGATCGAGACCGTGGCGAGACCAAGGTGAAACAGCAGCTCGTTGGCTTTTTCATTGGCCGTCTCGCCGTAGTCGCGGGTGACGGTGACCTCGACATCCCCGGGGATCAGCCGCGCCTTCAGCCCCTCGAGCCGCTGCGCGATATCTTCCGAGACCACCACCGCATTGGCGCCCGCCCGCTTCGCCAGTGCCAGGCTGACCGCGGGAACGCGCTCCCACTGGCCCTTGCCGTCGCGCGCATCGTTCCAGACCCGGTGCTCGGTCGCACTCGGTCCGATCACTACGGCGGCGACGTCCTTGACATAGACCGGCCGTCCGTCCCGGGTCGAAATCAGCAAGAGGCCGATATCGGGAATTCCCGACAAGGTCTGCCCGGCGGCGACGCTGCGGACGATGCCGGCATCGCGCACCTGGCCCGCGAGGAAGGAACGGTTGGCGTCCTTCACCTTGGCGACGAGTTGCTGCAGCGTGACGCCGAACAGCGCCAGCTTCTCCGGGTCCGGCTCGACCCTGATCTGTTGCGCCGAGCCGCCGGAGATATAAGTCAGCCCGATACTGTCGACCTTCGTCAATTCGGAACGCAGCTTGTCGGCGAGTTCGTAGAGATCCTTGTCCGACCAGCGCCCGGCAGCCTCGGGTTTCGGCGACAGCGTGAGCACGGTGACGGCAACGTCGTTGATGCCGCGCCCGACGATCAGCGGCTCGGGAATGCCGACGGGGATGCGGTCGAGATTGGCGCGAATTTTTTCATGCACGCGCAGGATGGCGTCGTCGGACCTGGTACCGACCAGAAACCGCGCGGTGACCATCACGCGGTCGTCCTCGGTCTGGCTGTAGACGTGCTCCACCCCGTCGATGCCCTTGACGATGGCCTCCAGCGGCTTGGTGACGAGTTCGACCGCATCGGGTCCGCGCAATCCGTCGGCGTTGACCCGGATGTCGACCATGGGAACGCTGATCTGCGGTTCTTCCTCGCGCGGAATCACCACGACGGCGATCAGGCCGACGATCAGCGAAGCGAGCAGGAACAGCGGCGTCAGCGGCGAACTGATCGTCGCCCGGGTCAGCCGCCCGGACAGGCCGAGATTCATGGCTGCACCAATTGGTCGCCCGCGCGGATGCCGGACAGAATTTCAAGACCGTTGGGAAGTTCGGACGACGGCAGATCGCGGCCGCGTTGTACCGGCGCATCGACGGTCTGGTCCGCTTGCCGGAGACGGACGTAGTCAATCCCGAAGCGGGTCGTCACATAGTTCGACGGGATCACGAAGGCGGACCGGGTACCGCCGGAGATCCAGACCCGCAGGCGGTCGCCGACGAAATACTCCCCCAACCCCTCGACGGTGGCGTCCGCAATGACGCGGCCGTCCTCGATCTGCGGATAGACCAGATCGATCACGCCGAATTTGGCGGCCTGGTCGCCGAACTCGGCGCCGTCGACACGAATCCTGTCGCCGGCTTTGAGAAAACGGGCATGCCGTTCCGGCACCCGCAGCCGCAGCTTGAAGTTCTGCTGTGCGATCGTCTCGACGGTATCGCCGGGTAGCACGACCGAGCCGATGGAGACCGACCTCTTCACCACGCGCCCGTCGACGGGAGCCAGCACTTGCCCTTCATTGAACTGCTGCTGAATCACCGCCCGCTCGGCGGTCTTTGCACGCAGCCCGTTTTCGGCCACGTTGAGCGCGGTCCGCGTCTCGTCGAGCTTGGTCCGGGGCAGGATGCCGCGATCGACCAGCCCTTCCGTTCGCGTAAAATCGATCTGCGCCTGGTCCGCTTGCGCCTGCAGCGCCTGGATCTGCGCATCGAGCGACTTCATCTGCAGTGCGAGCTTGTCGTCGGCGACCACGGCGATGGCCTGTCCGCGCGTGACGCTGTCGCCTTCCCTGACGTTGAGCTGAACGATGGTACCGCCGATGCGTCCGCGCGCCGGCACAACGCTGATGCTTTCAACAGTAGCGAACACCGCCTTCTCGTCGGCGACCGTCTTGGGGGCGACCGTGAGCGTTTCCGCGTAAACCAGTGGCGCACTCATCATTGTGGCAGCCAAGGCCGCCATCACCATCAATCCACGCATTGTATGCACTCGCAGTTCCATTGGATCGCTGCCCAGGAAAATCTGGAATTTATCTTGTCGGCGTCTGTCGGGCGGTCATTGACCTGCCTCAACGTATTGCCCCTTAACCCGGCCTAGCTTTCTTTTGCGAGACCTTGCCCGTCGCGGGCGTGCAGTAGACGCGATAGAGCGCGGTCAGGATTTCGCGCGCGGGGTCGCTGGCGATCGAATAATAGATTGTCTGCGCATCGCGCCGGGCTGCTACCAGACCATCCTTGCGAAGCAGCGCGAGATGCTGGGACACCGTGGAATCGCGAAGGCCGAGGAATGCGGCGAGGTCGCCGACCGAACGCTCGCCGTCGATCAGCTGACAGACGATCAGCAGCCGATGGCGATTGGCCAGAGCCTTCAGGAGATCACTCGCCGAATCGGCGGCGGCTTCCATGACATCAACGTTCATTTTCATACTTGCGTATATACGATGAAACGAATATATAGTCAACCAGCGAGACTCGAAAAGCCGGAGTTCAACCGGGCAGCCGCATTTTCAGGAACGCAGCAAACGGAGGCAGGTATGGCGGAAGTCGTCGTTATCGGAGCGGGCCTCAGCGGAACGCTGATGGCTTACGAATTGTTACCCAAGTTGCGGCCGGAAGATCGCCTGACGGTCGTTTCCCAGGGGCCGGTCTATCACTTCGTCCCCTCCAATCCCTGGGTGGCGGTCGGCTGGCGTAAACGCGGGGATATCGAGGTCGATCTCGTCGACGTCATGAATCGAAAAGGTATCCGCCTGCTGACGCAGGGCGCGCAACGCGTGAACCCCAAGGAAAACCGCGTCGAACTCGCGGACGGCACGTCGATCGATTACGACTATCTGGTGGTCGCGACCGGACCTGAACTTGCGTTCGACGAGATTCCCGGGCTCGGGCCCGAGGGCCATACCCAGTCAATCTGCCATGTCGATCACGCCTCCGAGGCGAGGCAGGCGTTCGAAAAGCTTGCCGCCAATCCCGGGCCGGTCGTGATCGGCGCCGTGCAAGGCGCGTCCTGCTTCGGCCCGGCCTATGAGTTCCTGTTCATCCTCGAAACCGAGCTGCGCCGCCGCAAGCTGCGCGACCGCGTGCCCATGACGTTCGTCACCTCCGAACCCTATATCGGCCATCTCGGTCTCGACGGGGTCGGCGACACCAAGGGCCTGCTCGAAAGCGAGATGCGCGAAAAGCACATCAAGTGGATCACCAACGCCCGGGTCAAGAGCGTCGCAGCGGGCACGATGTCCGTCGAGGAACTCGCGGACGACGGCTCGCTCCGCAAGAACCACGAACTGCCGTTCGCCTATTCGATGATGCTGCCGGCGTTTCGCGGCGTCGCCGCCATTCGCGGCATCGAGAAGCTCACCAACCCCCGCGGTTTCGTCATCGTCGACAAGTACCAGCGCAATCCGGAATTTCCCAACGTGTTCGCCATCGGCGTCTGCGTGGCGATCGCGCCGGTCGGAGCCACCCCCGTCCCGGTCGGCGTGCCGAAAACCGGTTTCATGATCGAATCGATGGTGACGGCCACCGCCCGCAACATCGGCTCGCTGCTGCGAGGCGAGCGGCCGGCCGCGCAGCCGACATGGAACGCCATTTGTCTCGCCGATTTCGGCGATTCCGGCGTCGCCTTCCTGGCGCAGCCGCAGATCCCGCCGCGCAACGTCAACTGGTCGTCGAAGGGCGAATGGGTCCACTACGCCAAGGTCGCCTTCGAAAAATATTTCCTGCGCAAGATCCGGCGCGGCGAGAGCGAGCCGTTCTACGAGCGCTTCCTGCTCGACAAGCTCAACATCGCCAAAGTCAAGGAG